>NZ_JBBAYJ010000005.1 GCF_037153975.1 Aquipuribacter sp. SD81 | reverse complement strand
GGGCCGGGGCGGGCCCCGGGCTGAGGGGCCGCGCCGGCCGCGGGGGCCGGGGCGGTCGCACCGGCGGGCGTCGGACCGGCGGTCGGGGTCGGGGTCGCGTCGGTCGGCGCGCCCGCGGCGGGCACCTCGGCGACCTTGACCGTGCCGGGCACGAAGACCGTCGGCGGGAGGTCGACGGTCACCACGAGGCCCTTGGAGCGGCCACGGCGCAGCTGGACGGTGACCCCGAGCTTGCGGGCGAGGCGGCCGACCACGAAGAAGCCGAGGCGCTGGGACGTGACGACGTCGTCGGCGCCCGCGTTCGCGATCTTCGCGGTGGCGGCGACGATCTCGTCGTCGGTGAGGCCGAGGCCCTCGTCGGTCACGGTCACGCGGATGCCGGTGGCGGTGCGGCTCGTCGCGACGAGCACGGGGGTGTGCGGCTCGGAGAAGTTCGTGCCGTTCTCCAGCAGCTCGGCGAGCAGGTGCGCGACCTGCAGCGACAGGTGCCCGACCGTCGGGGGGTCGACCTGCAGGGCGAGGTTGACCCGCTCGTACTGCTCGATCTCCGACGCGGCGGTGCGGATGACGTCGGACAGCGGCAGCGGCTTGCGCAGGCGGCGGCCCGCGTCGATGCCGGCGAGCACGAGCAGCGACTCCGCGTTGCGGCGCATGCGGGTGGCGAGGTGGTCGAGGCGGAAGAGGTTCTCCAGGGTGTCGGGGTCCTCCTCGCGCTGCTCGAGCTGGTCGATGAAGGTCAGCTGGCGGGACAGCAGCACCTGGTTGCGGCGGGCGACGTTGACGAAGGTCTCGGCGATGGCGCCGCGCAGCGCGGCCTGCTCCTCCGCCACCTCCAGGACGGTGTCGTTGACGGCGTTGAACGCCGACGCGAGCTCGCCGACCTCGTCGCCGCCCTCCACCTCGATGCGGGGGAGCTCGACGTCCGAGCGGTCGCCGGGGCTGCGCATCTGCTCGACCATGTGCGGCAGGCGCTCGCGGACGGTCGTCGCCGCGGCGGTGAGCTCACGCAGCGGCCGGACGATGCGGCGCGACAGCGTGAGCGACAGCAGCAGGGTGACGCCGACGCCGAGGACGGCCGCGGAGACCGCGAGGGCGGCGAGGACGGTCGCGCGGCTGCTCGCGGCGGCCGCGGCGGCGGACGCGTCGCCGGTCACACCACCGAGGGCCTGCTCGAGGACGGCGAGCCGTGCCTCGGTGAGGGCCTGCCAGGTCTCGGGGGTGAGGCCGGACTGCCGGACCGTGCTCGGCGAGGCCAGCGCGGTGCGGGCGCGGCCGACCGTCCACCCCTCGGCCTCGGCCTGGCCCATCGTCTCGGCCACGCCGGCGGCGCGGTCGCGGCCGACGGCGAACTCCCACTGGTCGAGGGCGTCGGCCTGCAGGCCGGACAGGGTGGGGAACGTGCGGACGTCGCCGAGCGTCGCGGTGCCGGCCAGCAGGCGGGCGCCGGCGGACTGCTCGCGCAGGGCGGCGTCGCGAGCGGCGAGCAGGTGACCGAACCCGGCGAGCAGGGACGCCGTCTGCGGGTCGGCGGTGCCCGTGGCCACACGGCCCGGCATGGCGGCGTCCTCGCGGACGACCGCGTCGTAGTCGGCGAGCACGTCGTCGAGCGAGGCGTCGGTCGTGTCGACGGTGGAGCGGAGACCGCGCAGCGAGTCGTGCACCGCCTGCATCCGGACGAGGCCCTGCGACGCCTGGGCGGACAGCAGGTCGAGGTCGACCTCGGCCAGCGACGCGCGGGAGCGCTCGAGACCCGTGTCCACCTGGGCGCGCACCTCGGGCAGGGCGGCGGCCGCGGCCTCGTCGCCCTGGATGGCGCCGGCGGTCACGGCCCGCTCGGCGGCGATGCCGGCGACGAGCTCGGCGAAGGACCCGCCGATGCCGGCGAGCAGCTCGACCTGACGGGCCTCGCGTGCGCGCTGCACCTGGCCGGCGGCGAGGAGCCCGGCCGTGGTGGCGAGCAGCACGAGGGGCACGACCAGCACCGCGAGGATCTTCGACCGGATACCGGCACTACGCAGCATGGCGAGCCCTTCACGTGACTACGGGACGACGAGCAGCCGACCCCGGAGGGGGCCGGTCCTGAAGTGGTTCGGCAGCCGGGTGCGGGAGGTGGAGCGGGGCGTCGCCCGACGTCACCCGATCGGCGCAGCGCTGGGTACGGTCGGGTGGTGCGTGCCGCCGTCGTCGAGGAGCCCGGGGGGCCGGAGGCCCTCGTCGTCCGAGAGGTCCCGGAGCCGGAGCCCGGCCCGGGCGAGGTCGTGGTCCAGGTCGCGGCCGCGGGCGTCAACCGGGCCGACCTGCTGCAGCGGCAGGGCCGCTACGACCCGCCGGCCGGTACGCCGCGGTGGCCGGGGCTCGAGGTGTCCGGCGAGGTCGTCGCGCTCGGCGAGGGGGTCGGCGGGCCGGGCGCGCCCGCGGTCGGGGACCAGGTGTGCGCGCTGCTCGACGGTGGTGGCTACGCGGAGCGGGTGGCCGTCCGCGCGGGGCAGGTCGTGCCGGTGCCGGACGGCGTCGACGTCGTGGCCGCGGCGGCGCTCGCGGAGGTGGCGGCGACCGTGCACAGCAACGTCGTCTCGACGGCCCGTGGTGGCGCCGGCCTGCGAGCCGGCGAGGTGTTCCTCGTCCACGGCGCGACCAGCGGCATCGGCACGTTCGCCACGCAGCTCGCGGCCGCGCTCGGCGCGCGGGCGGTCGCGACGGCAGGGTCGCCGGAGAAGGTGGAGCGCGCGGCCGGGTTCGGTGCGGAGGCGGTGCTCGACTACCGCCGCGACGACCTCGCGGCCCGGCTCCGGGAGCTGACGGACGGCCAGGGCGTCGACGTGGTGCTCGACCCGGTCGGCGCCCGCTACCTCGGGCTGCACGTGGAGGCGATGGCGGTCGGCGGCCGCCTCGTCGTCATCGGGCTCATGGGCGGCACGACCGCGGAGCTCGACCTCGCCCGGCTGCTGCGGCGGCGCCTGACCGTCCACGGCAGCACGCTGCGCGCCCGGCCGTGGCAGGAGAAGGCGGAGATCTGCGCCGACGTGGTCCGCGACGTGTGGCCGCTCGTGGCCGCCGGCCGGGTGCGGCCCGTCGTCGACCGGGTCCTGCCGCTGGCCGACGCCGCGGAGGCGCACCGGGTGCTGGAGGCCGGGGAGCACGTCGGCAAGGTGCTCCTGCAGCCGTGATGGCCGACGATGGATCGGTGAGCCAGCCGCAGCCGGACCGCCCGACGGTCGACGACGACGTGCGCCCGACCACCCCGCTCGACCGGCCCGACGACCGCAGCCGCGACGACGACCGGGACGGCGGCCAGGACCACGACCAGGACGACGGCCAGGACGGCGGCCAGGACGACGACGCGCCGGACGCGGGTGGCGCGGGCAGCGGCCGGACCGCCGACCGCGTCCTCGTCGTCACCCCGCAGGGCATGAGCGTGACCGGGGACGCCAGCGACGAGCAGGTGTCCGGCATGGTCGAGCAGCCGGCCAAGGTCATGCGGATCGGCAGCATGATCAAGCAGCTGCTCGAGGAGGTCCGCAGCGCCCCGCTGGACGAGGCGGGCCGCGCGCGGCTCGCGCAGGTGCACGCGCAGACCATCGCCGAGCTCGAGACGGGCCTCTCCGACGACCTCGTCGCGGAGCTGCGCCGGATCGCGCTGCCCTTCGCCGCGGACACCCCGCCGTCCGACGCCGAGCTGCGGGTCGCGCAGGCGCAGCTGGTCGGCTGGCTGGAGGGGCTGTTCCACGGCATCCAGACGACGCTGTTCGCCCAGCAGATGGCGGCGCGCGCGCAGCTGGAGCAGATGCGCCGGCAGGCGCTGTCCGGCCCGGTCGTCGCCGGGGCGGGCGAGGGCGCGCAGGACCGTCCCGACCGTCCGCATCAGACCGGGCAGTACCTGTAGCGCCCGGCGTGGCCGACGGGCCCGACGGCGCCGGCGCGCGGCGCGGCCGCGCGGCCGTGCGCTCGGGGCTGCGCGGCGCGCTCGGTCGCCTCGGTCTCGCCCGGGCTCACCCGCTCGGGGAGGGCCTGTGGCGCGGTGACTTCGACCGGGTCGACCGCGCGAGCCGGCGGGTGCTGCAGGTGCTCAACGGCCCCGGGGGTGAGCAGGTCGACGCGCTCGTCGCCGACCTCACCGCGTGCCGGGAGCTCGTGTGGCGCTGCTGCGTCGAGGCCCACCACCGCGCACCCGGGGCGGACCGCGAGGTGCCGGCCGAGGACGACCTCGCGGCCGCGCACCGGGCGCTGTCCCGGGCTGCGACGGCCGTCGCCCAGTGCGCGCAGGCCCTCGTCATGGCCGACGACGTCGAGACGCCCGGAGGCCTCGACGCCGCCCGGCGGGCGCTCGCAGCGGCCGCGGCCCGGGCCGACGAGGCGGCCCGGGCCCTTACGCTCGACGCGTGAACGCGAGGGACCAGGGCGCGACCTCGGCCGCGCGCGCCGTGGCGGCGCTGCGTCGCGCGGTCGCGGACGGCTCCCTCGACGCCCTGTGCGAGCGCCACCTGGTGCAGGTCCTCGTCCTCTTCGGCAGCGCGGTCGACTCCGAGCAGCCGGCGGACGTCGACCTCGGCGTCGTCCCCGGCCCGTCCACGGACCTGCTCCGGCTCCACCACGACCTCGCCGTCCTCCTCGACGACGACCGGGTCGACCTCGTGAGCCTGCGGGGAGCGGACGAGCTGCTCTCTCACCGGGCCCTGTCGGGCGAGGGCCTCTACGAGGACGAGCCCGGTCGCTTCGCGCGGGCGCGCGACCTCGCGGCGCGCCGGTACGCCGACACGGACTGGATGCGGCGGCTGCAGGCGCAGGTGCTCGGCGGATGACACCGCGACCGCTGGACGCCGACGTCGTGAGGGCGCGCCTGGCGGAGCTGGTCCGCGTGTGCGGCTGGCTGGCGGAGCTCGGCACGCCGGACGCGGTCCTGCTGCGGGACGACTGGCGGACGAGGCTGCTCGCCGAGCGTCTCCTCCAGCAGTGCGTCGAGCTCGCGGTCTCGGTCAACCTGCACGTGGCTGCGTCGCTCGGCCGGCCGGTGACGGGCTACCGGGAGTCCTTCGTCGCGGTGGCGGACCTCGGCGTCCTGGACGCCGCGCTGGCGGCCGAGCTCGCGCCGAGCGCCGGACTGCGGAACGTGCTCGTGCACGAGTACCTCCGCGTCGACCTCGAGGTCGTGGCCCGCGCCGTCCCCGCCGCGCGGGAGCAGTACCTCCGCTACGCGGACGCGGTCGGCCGGTGGCTGGGGGACGCCACGAAGGGCCGAGCCGACGCGTGAGCGACGTGCGGAGGCGGCTCAGCCGGCGTCGCTGAGGACGGTCTCCTGCAGCCACTCGCGCAGGTCGGCGTCGTAGCCGTCGGGGTCGACGTTCCACTCGCGCGTGTGGTCACCTGGACCGTCGAAGCGCGGGGTCACGAGGTCGGGGCGCAGCTCCGCGAGCTCGCGGCTCGGGCCGTTCGGCACGAACCGGTCGTCGTCGGAGTGCACGAGGTAGGTCGGCACCCGCAGCTCGTCGGCGCGCGCGACCCAGTCGAGGTCGTCGAGGTCGAGCGAGCCGCGCAGCTCCACGAGCACGAGCGCGATGGACGTCCACCAGTCCGGCAGCCGCGCGAGGCGGCCCTGGTGGTAGAAGGTGTCGCGCCAGTCGACGACCGGCGCGTCGAGCACGAGCGCGGTGACCGCGTCCGCCTCCGGCGACTGCGCCATCATCTGCAGGACGATCGCCCCGCCCATCGACCAGCCGGCGAGGACGACCTCCTCGGCCCCCTGGTCGCGGGCGTAGCGCACCGCCGTCTCCAGGTCGCGCCACTCGGTCGCGCCGAGCCCGTAGCGCCCGGACGGGTCGGCCGGGGCGACGGAGTCGTTGCGGTAGGCGGGCACGAGCACGTCCAGGCCGAGGTCGTGCCACGTGCGCAGGTACCGGTTGGCCTCCTCGCGCTGCCCGCCCCGCCCGTGCGCGAAGACCACCCACGTGCCCGCCGGCTCCGCGGCGGCCGCGTCGGCCGGCACCCGGTAGGCCGGCAGCGGCCCCAGCTCGCTCTCCAGGAGCACCTCCTCGAAGTCGAGCCCGACCGTCGCGGGGTCGCCGAGGAACACGTCCTGGTCGAGGGAGCCCGTCGCGCCCGCCCCGGGCAGGACGCCCGAGCGGTCCTCCCACTCGCGCACCACGCGGCCGTCCTGCCGCTGCAGCACGTCACCGGTCACGCCCCAGCCGGTCTCGGCGCCCGCCTGCCAGCGGATGCCGTGCAGCCCGAGCGTCGCGCTGCCCGGCACGTCGGGCAGCGTGACGGTGCCGGCCGCCGCGGAGCCGGCCGCTCCGCCGCCGGTCCCGTCGCCCGCGACGACCGGCACCGGGGGCGCGCCCGAGCGGTCCACGGCGAGGGCGATGCCGGAGAAGTACCAGGCGACGCCGAAGACCGTCCCCGCGGCCAGCAGCAGCACGAGCACGAGCGCGGCGGCGAGCCCCCGCCACCAGCGGCGCGCGCGGCGACGGCGCGACGGCGGGGCCGGCTCGCCGCCCTCCGGCCGCTCGTCGAGGGCGACGTCCTCGCGGGTGGCGCTCACGCGGCCGACCCGTCCCGCCGGCGCAGCAGGTCCTCGACGACCTGCGCGACGCCGTCGGCCGCGCACGGCGGCGCGATGTCGTCGGCGGCCTCGTGCGCGACGGGGTGGCCGTCGGCCATCGCGTAGCCGCGCCCGGCCCAGCGGAGCATGGCGACGTCGTTCGGCATGTCGCCGAAGGCGACGACGTCGCGCTGCTCGACGCCGAGCTCGGCGGCGACCTCGGCGAGCGCGGCGGCCTTCGTGACGCCGTGCGGCCCCAGCTCGACCAGCGGCAGGTGGCCGCCCGAGTGGGTCGCCTCGGCGCGGCCCGCGACGAGGGGACCGACGACCTCGAGCATCGCGTCGCCCAGGCCGGGCCGTTCGGGCTCCGCGGTCTTGACGAGCAGCTTGATGACGTCGTCGCCCGCCTCGCGCAGCAGGTCGTCGAGGTGGGCGCGGGGCAGGTCGGCCTCGATCGGGCTCGGCCACCCCCGCTCGACGCCGAAGCCGCGGGCCGTCTCGATCCCGAAGTGCGCTTCGGGCACGGCGTCCCGCACGGCCGCGGCCATCGCGCGGACGTCGTGGCCACGCAGGGTGCGGGCGCGCACGACACCGGCGTCCGGCTGCTCGAGCCGCTCGACGTCGATGACGAGGGCGCCGTTGGCGAGCACGGCGCGGCCGGTGAGACCCGCGCGCTCGACGATGCCCGTCATCCAGCGCGGCGGCCGGCCCGTCGCGAGCACCACGTGGACCCCGGCGGCGCGGGCCGCGGCCAGCGCCGCGACCGTCCGGTCGCTCATCGGGCCGAGACGGGGGACGAGCGTCCCGTCGACGTCGCTGGCGAGGAGGCGCACCGACCCATTCTCACCGCTCACCGCTCCGCCTGCCGGGGGAACCCCTTGCCTCGTCGCTCGGGCCGAGGTGGCCCGCGCCTCGGCCCGGGTCTGGTGAGCCGCGTGACCCCGCTCAGCGTGGCCGTCGACGTCGCGATGCGGCGGGCCGAGCGCCCGCGCTCACCAGACGGTCCGCAGACCCGGCACGCCGGAGAAGACCCGGTCGCGGGTCACGAGGGGCAGGCCGCGCCGCAACGCCTGGGCCGCGAGCACCCGGTCGAAGGGGTCACGGTGGTCCCACGACAGGGACCCGCCGAGCGCGGCGTCGTCGTGGTCGATCGGCAGGGCTCCCGCGCGGAGCCGTGACAGGACGTCGGCGTGCCGGGCGAGCAGCGGCTCCACCTCCGGCCACCTGCCGGTCCGGTGCTTGGTGGACATCTCCCACACGGTCGCCGCGGACACCACGAGACCCGTCGTCGCGTCCTCCACCAGCTCGCGAGCGCGGTCACCCAGTCGCCCCGGCGCCGTGACGGCCCAGACGTAGGCGTGCGTGTCGAGCAGTGCGCTCGTCACTCCCAGTCCGCCAGCTCGGCCTCGGTCAGCGGGTCGAAGCGGCCGTCCGGCATCGCGAGCGGCAGGAAGCCGAGCTCACGTCGCGTCGGCACCTCCACGGGCACCAGCCGCGCGAGCGGCACACCCGACCGCGCGAGGACGACGTCCTCGCCGGCGAGCACCTGGTCGAGGATGCGCGAGAGCTGCGCCTTCGCCTCCGCCACGTTGTACTGGGTGGTCATGTTGACCAGACTAAGGTGGTCAGGTTGTACCTGTCATCACCACTCGTGCCGGTGCGCCTCCCGGTGCGCCCTCCAGCCCTCGAGCAGCCGCGGCAGCTCACCGCGCATGTAGGCGAAGAACTCCTGCGACTCGCGGAGCCGCCGCCCGCCGGGGGTGTCCGCACCGACGGCCTCGACGCCCTCGGCGACGACGTCCGCCCACACGCCGAGCTGCTCGACCTCGCCGGCGAAGATGGGTGACCACAGGTCGGCGTCGTCGACGACGTAGAGGTCGCTGCGGGTACCGGGCTCCCGGTCGCGACGGAGCAGCCGCGCCTGGACGAGGAAGCGGACCGCGCCCGACACGGCGGCGGCGCTCACCCCGAGCGCCTCCTGCAGGTCGGCGGCGGTGTAGCGGTCGGCGTCGTCGGCGAGCGCGAAGGCGAGGACGCGCGCCGGCATCGGCGGGATGCCGGACTGCCGCATGACGAGCGCGAAGCGCTCGACGAACCGGAGCACGTCCTCGCGCCGGTCGGTCGCCTCCTGCGTCACCGCCGAACTGTAACCCGCTCCACAACATTCACACATTCGTGAAACGGGTGTAGCGTCGGCGCTCGTGACCTCGATCCTCGACCTCCGCGGCGTGGTGAAGACCTTCGGCCGCACGCGCGCCCTCGACGGGCTCGACCTCTCCGTGGCACCGGGCGAGGTGCACGGCTTCCTCGGCCCCAACGGCGCCGGCAAGTCGACCGCCATCCGCGTCCTGCTCGGTCTGCTGCGCGCCGACGCCGGCGACGTGCGCCTGTTCGGCCAGGACGCCTGGCGCGACGCCGTCGCGCTGCACCGGCGCCTCGCCTACGTGCCGGGCGACGTCACCTTGTGGCCCGGCATCACCGGCGGCGAGACGATCGACCTGCTCGCGAGGCTGCGCGGCGACGTGGACGCCGCCCGCCGGGCCGAGCTGCTCGAGCGCTTCGAGCTCGACCCCACGAAGAAGGCCCGGACGTACTCCAAGGGCAACCGGCAGAAGGTCGCGCTCGTCGCGGCGCTGGCCTCGCGCGCGGAGCTGCTCGTGCTCGACGAGCCGACGTCAGGGCTCGACCCGCTCATGGAGTCCGTCTTCACGCAGTGCGTCCGCGAGGCCCGCGACGAGGGCCGCACCGTCCTGCTGAGCAGCCACATCCTCGCCGAGGTGGAGGCGCTCGCGGACCGCGTCAGCATCATCCGCACCGGCCGCGTGGTCGAGACCGGCACGCTGGAGGAGCTGCGCCACCTCACCCGCACGTCGGTGCGGGCGGACGTCGGCGGCGACCCCGCCGCCCTCGCCGGCACCCCCGGCGTCCACGACCTCGTCGTCACCACGACGGGGTCCGGGCACCGGCTGGACTGCGAGGTCGACACCGACCACCTCGACGGCCTGCTCCGCGCCCTCGTCCCGCTGCGGGTGCACGCGCTCACGAGCCGGCCGCCGACGCTCGAGGAGCTGTTCCTGCGCCACTACGGCGAGCGAGTCGATGACCAGGTCGGTGACCAGGGTGAGCGGGCCGGCGTCGACGACTCGCACGCGGCAGCGCGGTCCGCATGAGCACCGGGACCCCGGTGCGAGGCCGGCACGTCGCGCCCGGTCAGGTGCACCCCGACCCGCCGACCCGGTCCTCACGCGCCACGGGCACGTGGTCGCTGCTGCGCTTCGCGCTGCGGCGCGACCGCGTGCGCCTCCCGGTCTGGGTCGCCGCCGCGGCCGGGCTCGTGGCCGTGCAGTCGGTCGCGAGCCAGGGCACGTACGACACCCCGCAGGCGCTCGCCGGCTACGCCGAGGTCGCGCAGGCCAACGCGGCCGTCATCGCCATGACGGGGCGCCCGGTCGGCCTGGAGACGGTCGAGCGCGCCGTCGCGTTCGAGATCTACGCCGTCGTCGCGGTGCTCGTCGGGCTCATGAGCGTCTTCACCGTCGTCCGCCACACCCGCGCCGACGAGGCGGAGGGCCGCACCGAGCTCGTCCTCGCCGCAGCGGTGGGACGTCGCGCGCCGCTGCTCGCCGCGCTCGGCACGGCGGTCGTCGCGAACCTCGCCGTCGTCGCGGCGACGTGGGCCGCCGCGGTGGTCACGGGCCTGCCGCCGGCCGGGTCGCTGCTGCTCGGCGCCTCCTTCGGCGCCGTGGGGCTCGCCTTCGCCGGCATCACCGCGGTCGCCGCACAGCTCGTCGAGAACGGTCGGCCGGCGAGCGCCGTCGGCGGCGCGGCCGTGGCGGTCGCGTTCGCCCTGCGCGCCGCGGGCGACGTGCAGGACAGCGCGCTCACGTGGCTCTCGCCCATCGGCTGGGGGCAGGCGGCCTACCCCTTCTGGCTCGACCGCTGGTGGCCGCTGCTGCTGCCCGTGCTCGCCTTCGTGCTCCTCGGCGCGGTCGCGCTGGCCCTGCTCGACCGGCGCGACGTGGGCGCCGGCCTGCTCGCCGCCCGGCCGGGGACGGCCACCGCGGGACCGCTGCTGCGGGGGCCGGCCGGCCTCGCGTGGCGGCTGCAGCGCGGCACCGTCACCGGCTGGGGCGTGGGCCTCCTCGCGGCCGGCGTCGTCTACGGCTCGCTCGTCACCGCGACCGCCGACCTCGTCGAGCAGGCGCCGGAGCTGCTCGACATGATCCCGGGCGGCGCCGACAGCATCGTCGACGGCTACCTCGTGATCACGGTGTTCTTCCTCGCGGTCCTCGCCGCCTGCGCGGGCGTCGCGATGGTGCTGCGCCTGCGCGGCGAGGAGCAGTCCGGTCGCGCCGAGCCGGTGCTCGCCACCCCGGTGGCCCGCGCGCGCTGGGCCGCCTCCCACGTGGCGGTGGGTCTCGTAGTCCCGACCGCGGCGCTGCTTTTCGCCGCGCTCGCGTGCGGGCTGACGGCCGTCGCGACAGGCAGCCCGACGGCTGTGGTGGGCGACGCGCTGCGCGGCGCGCTCGTCACCGCACCCGCGGTGTGGGTGCTCGTCGCCGCGACGGTCGCGCTGTGGGGCCTCGGGACCCGCCTCGCACCGCTCGCGTGGCTGCTCGTCGCGTGGACGGGGGTGGTTCTCGTGCTGGGCGACAGCCTCGACCTGCCCGGCTGGGCGCGGGCGGTCTCGCCGCTGCACCACGTGCCGCAGGTGCCGCTGGAGGCCGCGAGCGCGGGCGCACCGCTCGCGCTCGCGGGTGTGGCGGTCGTCCTCCTCGGGCTCGGTCTCGCGGCCTTCCGCCGCCGGGACCTCACGACCGGCTGACGCCGCGCGGCGCGCCGCGGGCCGGTGGGGTCAGGCCGCGACGTCGAGGCCGAGCACGCGCTCGAGGTAGACCGCGAGACCGTCCTCGGCGACCGACGGCACGACCTCGCCCGCCGCGGCGCGGACGTCGTCGTCGAGGGCGTTGCCCATCGCCGCGGAGCGCGCGGCCCACCGCAGCATCTCGATGTCGTTGCGCCCGTCGCCGATGGCGTACGTGTCCTCGCGCGCGACCCCGAGGTCGCGGCGCACCTGCTCCAGCGCCGTCGCCTTCGACACGCCCTCGGGGGCGATGTCGAGCCACGCCGACCAGCCGACGGCGTAGCTGACGGCGTTGAGGCCGACGCGGTGGACGATGGCCTGGAACTCCTCGGGCGTGTGGTCGAGCGAGCGCACGATGACGCGCAGCGCGGGCGTCGACACGAGCTCCTCGAACGACGCGGTGCGGAACGGGCCGGACAGCTCCCCGGGCGGGAACTCGGCGGTGAGGAGCTTCTCCAGCCGCTCGGTCTCCACCCCGTACAGCGCCGTCGGCAGGTGCTCGCGCACCGCGCGCAGCGCCGGCCCCGCGTCGAACGTCGTCGAACGGCGCACCTCGTAGCCCACGCCGAGCGCGGGGTCAAGGCGCAGCGTGACGGCACCGTTCGACACCACCGCGGTCCCCGTCAGAAGGCCGAGCCGGTCGAGCACCTCGAGCGTGCCGTCGGTGCTGCGCCCGGTGGCGATGACGACGTGGGCGACCTCCGCGGCGGCGCGTACCGTGCGGCGGACCCGCTCGGTGAGCAGGTCGTCGTGGTCGACGATCGTGCCGTCGATGTCGATGCCGACCAGCGGCCGCCCGGGGATCACGCGGGCGCCAGCACGTCGGTGCCGAGGCGGGCGGCGAGCGCGGGCGGCAGCACGACCGAGCCGTCGCCCTGCTGGTTGTTCTCCAGCAGCGCGACGAGCCAGCGGGTCGTCGCGAGCGTGCCGTTGAGCGTCGCGACGGGGCGGGTGCCGTCCTCGCCGCGCACGCGCACGCCGAGACGACGGGCCTGGAAGGTCGTGCAGTTGCTCGTGCTCGTGAGCTCCAGCCAGCGCTGCTGCGAGGGCAGCCACGCCTCGCAGTCGAGCTTGCGGGCCGCGCTCGAGCCGAGGTCGCCCGCGGCGACGTCGATGACCCGGTACGGCAGCCCGAGCGCGCCGAGCATGCCCTCCTCCAGCGCGAGCATCCGCTCGTGCTCGGCCTCGGCGTCGGCCTGCTCGCAGAAGGTGAACATCTCGACCTTGTGGAACTGGTGGACGCGGATGATGCCGCGGGTGTCCTTGCCGTGGCTGCCGGCCTCGCGCCGGTAGCACGCCGACCAGCCCGCGTAGCGGAGCGGACCGTCGGCGAGGTCGAGGATCTCGTCGGAGTGGTAGCCCGCGAGCGCGACCTCGCTCGTGCCGACGAGGTAGAGGTCGTCGGCCTCGAGCCGGTACACCTCCGCGGCGTGCTCGCCGAGGAAGCCGGTCCCGGCCATGACCTCCGGGCGCACGAGCGTCGGCGTGATCATCGGGGTGAGGCCCGCCTCGACGGCGGTGTCCATCGCGAGGCCGAGCAGCGCGAGCTCCAGGCGCGCGCCGGGGCCGGTGAGGAAGTAGAAGCGGCTGCCCGACACCTTCGCGCCGCGCCGCACGTCGATCGCCCGCAGGCCCTCGGCGACGGCGAGGTGGTCCGGCACCGCGCCGTCGGCGTCCACGACGCCCTCGGCGGCGAAGTCGCGCGGGGTGCCGACCTCCTTGAGCACGGCGAAGTCGGCCTCGCCGCCGGCGGGCACCTGCGGCAGCACGAGGTTGTCGATCCTGCGCAGCGCGGCGTCGAGGGTGGTCTCCGCCTCCTCCGCGCGCGCCTGCGCCGCCTTGACGTCGTCGGACAGCGCCTTGGCCTGCTGCACGAGCGCGGCCTTCTCGTCCTTCGGTGCGGCCGAGACGCGCTTGCCGAAGGACTTCTGCTCGGCACGGAGGCGCTCGAAGGCGCCGACGGCCTCCCGGCGCGCGGTGTCGGCGGCGAGCGCGGCGTCGACGGTGGCGGGGTCGGAGCCGCGGCGCACCTGGCTGTCCCGCACGCTCGCCGGGTCCTCGCGCAGCACCTTGACGTCGATCACACCGGCGAGCGTACGCACGACCGAGGTGGCGGACGGTCACGGCACTACGCTCCGAGCGTGGAGCAGGAGACGCCCGACGGCGCGGACCAGGCAACCGACCCGGGCGCCGGCGCGTCGCCGCACGACTCGGGCGCCCGGCCCGGCGCCGCGGACGCCGGGGCGCCGCACCGCTGGATCGCCGTCATCGCCCACCCCGTGAAGTCCGACATGGACGAGCTGCGCCGCGAGGTCGCCGAGGTCACGCGACGCAACGGCTGGGACGACGCGCGCTGGTGGGAGACCACGGCGGAGGAGACCGGCGCGAAGCAGGCCCGCGAGGCGTTCGAGGCGGGCGCGTCCGTCGTCGCCGTCTCCGGTGGGGACGGGACGGTCCGGGCCGTCGCCCGCGCGCTCGTCGGCACCTCGACGCCGCTGGCGATCCTGCCCGCGGGGACGGGCAACCTCCTCGCGCGCGCCCTCGGCGTCAGCCACACGAGCCGCCAGGAGGCGGTGCGCATGATCGACGAGGGGCGGCACCGCAACGTCGACGTCATGGAGGCGACCCTCACGCGCCCGGACGGCAGCCGCAGCAGCGAGCTGTCGCTCGTCGGGCTCGGCATCGGGCTCAACGCCGACATCATGGCCGGGGTCGACGAGGACATGAAGAAGCGCGCCGGCTGGCTCGCCTACATCGTCTCCGGCGCGAAGGCGCTGCGCCGCAACGCCATCCGCGTCCGCTACGCCGACGACCTCGACGACGTGTCGGTGTCGCTCAAGGAGCACGGCGTCGACCGGACCGCGGTCCGCTCCCTGCTCGTCGTGACGTGCGGCGTGCTGGTCGGCGGCCTGCGGCTGCTCGAGGAGTCCCAGCCCGACGACGGGGTGATGGAGACCGTGGTCGCGACACCGCGCAGCCACCTCGGCCTGCTCGTGCAGCTCGGCCGGCTCGTGAGCCGGCGCGACGCCCGCGGCCCCGACGTGGAGGTGCTGCGCTCGCAGCGCAACGTCGCCGTGGAGTGCCCGCGCGGCACCGAGGCCCAGGTCGACGGCGACGTCGTCGGCGAGGTGACGCGGATCGAGGTCACGCTGCGGCCCGGCTCGCTCGTCGCGCTCGCCCCCTGAGTCGCGTCAGGCGTCCCCGGGCGGGTACACGACGGGAGTGACGGCCCCCGCACCCCTCGACGCCCGCGCCACCCGCCGCGGCGTGCCGAGAGCCGGCCTGCTGCTCGGGCTGGGTCTCGTCGCCGGCCTGGACCAGGTGGTGTTCCACCAGCTGCTGGGCTGGCACACGCTGTACGACCTGTCGACACCGCTGGCCTCGCGGCTGTGGGAGGGCGTGCTGCACAGCGCCTCGCTGGTGCTCGTCGTCGGTGCGGCGACGTGGGGGCTGCTGCTGTCGCGGCGCCCGGGCTGGTCGTGGCGGCGCTGGTGGGCCGGCGTCCTCGTGGGAGGTGGGGCGTTCCAGCTGTTCGACGGGGTCGTGCACCACAAGGTGCTGGGGCTGCACCAGGTCCGCTACGGCGTCGATCTGCTCCCCTACGACCTCGCGTGGGACCTGGCGGGGGTGGCGCTTCTCCTCGCCGGCGTTCTGCTGTGGCGCACCGGCGGCCCGACGGCCCGGCCCCGACCGACGTCTCAGGCGACGTCCCAGTAGCGGAACGCGCCGAGGGCGTGGTCCCGGCGGAAGTGGTCGAAGTCCTCGTGGACGCGCGCCGCGGCCTCCTCGGCGAACGCCAGGGTGTCGTCGACGAACAGCTCCGGCTGCAGCGAGGCGAGGATGAGGTGCTCCGCGCTGCCCTCGAGGATGCCGGTCTCCTCGTCGGAGCGGGCGTGCGGCTGCGCGAGGGCCTGCCC
This sequence comes from Aquipuribacter sp. SD81, assembly GCF_037153975.1. NCBI lineage: Bacteria > Bacillati > Actinomycetota > Actinomycetes > Micrococcales > Intrasporangiaceae > Aquipuribacter > Aquipuribacter sp. SD81. The sequence goes on along the minus strand of NZ_JBBAYJ010000005.1, from coordinate 155,995 downwards.
GCAGACGCCCGCGTAGCGGCGCAGCTGCTTGGGTGAGAGCCCCTTGGTCTCCGCCTCGTACTTGTAGGGGCTGCGCTCGCGCACGAGGAAGCTGGTCCCACCCACGTCGACGTAGCCGTACAGGGCGTCCCCGTTGACGAGGTGGACCTGCTGCGCCGTCACGATGCGGCGGCCCTGGGCCTCGCCGTCGGCCTCGTGGCGGTGCGTGAGGTCGTTCGGGGGCACGAGCCCGTACAGCGCGGAGCGGCGGGCCTGCTTGAGCTCGAGCACGACGCAGCGGTCGGGCTCCTCGCCCCAGCCCTGGAGCAGGATCCAGTACCGGTCGAGACCGAGGCTGCCGGTGCCGCTGCCCTTCTTGCGGGCGACGTCGAGCACGGTGAAGAAGTCGTCGGGCCGCGGCACCGTCCCCAGGTCGTTGTCGGCGACGTAGCGGTCGACGACGTCCTGGAACTCGTCGACGTGCGAGGAGTGCGGCACCCGCTTGCGTGATGGCCTGAACGACGAGGTCTGCAGGTCGACGTACTTCGCGAGGAAGTCCGCGCGCTCGTCGACGGCCTCCTCGATCATCCGGCGGACGACCTTGGGGCTGTTGTCGAGCCGGAACTGGAACGTGCTCGAGCGGTCGTCCTCCGCGAAGGCGCGCAGCCCGCCGAGGTAGCCGTCGACGAAGGCACGGACGACCCGGCGACACGTGTCGCGGTCCCCGGTGTTGCGCTGCGCCACGAGCCAGAAGCCGACCGCCCCGCGCCGCACGTCGTAGCTGAAGGGCGCCGCCCACGCCTCGTCGAAGTCGTTCACCCCGAAGAAGGGGGCACCGTCGGAGTTCGGCATGACGCCGAAGTTCTCGGGGTGCACGTCGCCGACGGTGAGCACGACCGGCAGGTGGCCGTCAGTGCCGCCGTGGTCCCGGTAGTACAGCAGCGCCGTGCCGCGGAAGAACGTGAAGGGGTCGGAGGCGAGGGTGTCGAACTTGCGCTGCGCGCCCTGCGGCCGGTTGTTGATGCGCGCCCGGTGGTCCTCCAGCAGCGTGCGGCGCACGTGCTCGCGGCGCGCCTGCCCGCGCAGGAGGACCGGGCTCGTCAGCACGTCCCCGGCCGCGCGCGACTCGGCCCAGCGCCGGTAGTCCGCGCTGCGGTCGCGACCGTCGAGCTCGACGAACGACCGCTGCTCGCGCGGCTCCGCCTCGTCGGTCGTGACCGGCCGGGTCCGCGACGCGGGCGTCGAGCGGGGCTTCGCGCGCGACGACGAGGAGGACGAGGAGGAGGAGGACGAGCGGGTCGAGGACGACGAGGAGCGGGACGAGGCGGGCGACGAGCGGGACGAGGCGGGCGACGAGCGGGACGAGCGGGAGGCGGCCATCCGGCGACGATCGCAGCAGGGTCACCGCACCGCGACCGCACGGCGACCGTGGCCGCGACCTCGCGGCCACGGCTCTGCCGCCGAGGGCGCCGCGCCACGGCTGGCCAGCTGGAGGGGTCGCGAGCCGTCTCGACGTGGGCTGGCTCCGGGGGTGCGACACGCCGCCCACGGCGCCCGGGAGCCAGCACTCGTCACGGTGCGACGAGTGCTGGCTCCTGCGCGGCGCCCCCGGCGTGTCGGAGGGCCGTACCCAGCCCGCGTCGCGAGCGCCCGGCACCCCACCACCTGCCGCGGCGCCACCCGGACCGCATGGTGCGGCCGACGTGCGGGTACCCCTCCTGGCACAGGACCGGAGCGGACCGGAGGAGGTCACGACGTGCCGAAGACGACGAGGAGCGGCGAGCCGAAGCAGGACGAGCTGCCGAGCACCCTGCAGCGCAGCGACGACAAGGCCCAGCGGACGTTCGCGAAGACGCACGACTCCGCGATGGAGTCCTACGACGACGAGGAGCGCGCGAACCGGACGGCGTACGCCGCGCTCAAGCACACGCACGAGAAGACGGGCGACCACTGGGAGCCCAAGGAGGACGGCCGGACGGGTCCGTCCGACGCCCAGGCCGAGGGTGGGGTCGACACCGACCGGGAGACCAAGGGCGGTGTCGACGCCAACGCCACCAAGGAGCACCTCATGGAGCGGGCCCGGGAGCTCGACGTGCACGGCCGCTCCGACATGACGAAGGACGAGCTCGTCGACGCCCTGCAGAAGGCGAACGACCGCGAGACCCGCAGGGCCCGGGGCGACTGACCGGGGAGGCGGGGCGGGGGTGGCAGCCGACCGGGGGCGGCCGAGGCTCAGTCAGCGGCTCGGCAGGCCCGTCCCGGTCAGCTCGGCGAGGGTCTCGAGCAGACCCTCCTGGACGGCCTCGTCGCGCGCGGCCGGGTTCGGCTCCAGCGCCCGCCGGCGGTGCAGGTAGCGTCCGCTGAGGGTCGCGTCGGGCTCCTGGCTCGTCGCCAGCCACACGGGCGTGTCCGCGCCCTCGGCGGGCTCGCCGCTCGCCGAGGCCCCACCCATGCGCGTGCGGATCCAGCCCGGGTCGACGGCGTTGGACACGACGTACGGCCAGCGCCGTGCGACGGCGAGCGCGAGGACGACGTCGGCGAGCTTGGAGTCGGAGTACGCCTGCATGCCGTCCCAGGCCCGGCGTGCCGGGTCGTGCTGCAGGTCGTCGAGGAGCAGCTCGCCGCGCGACTGCGTGCCGGAGGCCAGGTAGACCAGGCGCGCCGGTGCCGGCACGAGGGCCGTCAGCAGGTACGGCGCCACCACGTTGACCTGGAAGATGCGCTCGAGCCCGTCGTCGGTGAGCACCCGCTCGTCGGAGGCGCCGACGCCCGCGTTGTGCACGACGACGTCGAGCGGCCGCGACTCCGCCACCTCCAGGGCCAGGCGCCGCGTGCTCGCCATCGACGTCAGGTCGCCCACGACCACCTCGGGCTCACCGGCGTCGGTGCGCAGCTGCGCCTGCACCGCCTCGGCCCGGGCGTCGTCCCGGGCGTGGAGCACCACCCCGTGCCCGGAGGCCAGCAGCTGCCGGGCCGTCTCCAGCCCGATGCCCGCGGTCGAGCCCGTCACGAGGATGCGTGCCACCCGGCGACCCTAGGCGCCGTGCGCACGGCTCACACCACGAGGCGGCTCGGCCGGGCGCGGGGTGTGTCGGCGGCCAGGGCCGCCAGCCGCCGGACCGCCTCGTCGACCCGCTCGACCGGGACGACGAACGGCAGCCGGAGGTAGCGCTCGAGGGCCCCGTCCACCCCGAAGCGGGGACCGGCCGCGAGCCGCAGCCCGTGCGCCGCCGCGCGCTCGGCCATCGCGGTGCTCGAGCCGTCGCGCAGCTCGACCCACAGCGACAGCCCGCCCTGCGGGCGGCGGTAGCGCCAGTGCGGCAGGTGCCGGCGGAGCGCCGCCTCGAACGCCTCGCGCCGGCTCGCCACCAGCGCCCGCCGCCCCGCCACGTGCCGCTCGCGGGCGGGGTCGTCGAGCAGGTGGGCGAGGGCGAGCTGCTCGAGGAGCGGGGTGCCGAGGTCCCACGACAACCGCGCCTCCACGAGCCGGTCGACGAGGTCGTGCGTCGCGCGGACCCACCCCAGGCGCAGACCGGCCCACGCGGACTTCGACAGCCCGCCCACCGTCACCACGGAGTCCGAGAACGTCGCGAGCGGACGGGGGGCCGTACCGCCGGCCCGGAGGTCGGCGAGGGACTCGTCGGACACGAGCACGGTCCCGACGGCCTCCGCGGCCGCCACGACGGCGCGGCGGGTGTCGTCGTCCATGACGCCGCCGGTCGGGTTCTGGCAGTCGGGGATGACGTAGCCCAGCCGCGGCGTGCCCTGCCGCAGCGTCGCCCGCCACGCGTCCACGTCCCACAGCGGCTCGCCGCAGCCCCCTAGCGGCACCGGCAGCAGCCGAGCGCCGCTGCGGCGGGCCGCCTCGAGGGCGTTCGGGTACGTCGGCTGCTCGACGAGCACCCGGTCGCCGGGCCCTGCGAGGACGCGCAGCAGCAGCGACCACGCCGACACCGCGCCGGAGGTGACGAGGACCTGCTCGGGGCCGGTGGGCAGGCCGCGGCGGGTGAGGTCGTCGGCCACGGCCCGTCGGGCCGCCGGCAGGCCCGCCGCCTCGTAGCCGACGCCGGGCAGGTGCCGCGGCAGCTCGAGCAGCGCCGCCTCGTACGCGGCGCGGACGGCGACCCCGTCGGCCGGCAGCGTCGCGGCGGCGAGGTCGATGACGTCGTGCGCGACGTCGTCGGGCGTGGGCGGGGCGATCGCGCCGCCCGTCGGCCGCACGCCACCGGGCACGGCCGTCCACGACCCGGAGCCCTGCCGCGAGCGGAGGAAGCCCTGCTCGCGCAACGAGTCGAAGGCCGCGGTCACGGTGGTGCGGCTCACCTGCAGCTGCTCGGCGAGCTGACGCTCCGACGGGACGCGGACGTCGAGCGGGAGACGGCCGTCGAGGACGAGGCTGCGCACCCGCGCCGCGAGGGCGGCGTACGTGGGGCCACTGCCGCGCCACCCGTCCCCGAGCAGGCGGCCCAGGGCGAGCGCACCGATCCGGGTCTGCACCCGGCCAGTGTGCGGCAGGTGGCCCTGGATGGGAAGGCCACCCGTGCCGCACAGTCGGGTGCGTGCTGCTCCCCCGTCCTCGCGCCCGCCGCCTCACGCAGCTGTTCGCCGGGCTCGTCCTCTACGGCGCCACGATGGCGCTCATGGTCCGCTCGGGCCTCGGCCTCGACCCGTGGGACGTGTTCCACGAGGGCGTCGCGGAGCGGACCGGGCTCACCTTCGGCACCGTCGTCATCGTGGTCGGCGCCCTGGTGCTGCTCGCGTGGTGGCCGCTTCGGCAGCGCCCGGGCGTCGGCACGGTCGCCAACGTCGTCGTCATCGGCCTCGCCGCCGACGCCACGCTGTGGCTGCTGCCGGAGCCGGAGCACCTCGCGTGGCGGATCGCGTTCCTCGTCGGCGGCGTCCTCGGCAACGGCGTCGCGGGCGGGCTCTACATCGGCGCCGGGCTCGGGCCGGGCCCACGCGACGGGCTCATGACGGGCCTCGTGCGCGTGACGGGCCGCTCGGTGCGGCTCGTGCGGACCTCGATCGAGCTGACGGTGCTCGCCGTCGGGTGGCTGGTCGGCGGCACGGTCGGGATCGGCACGGTCGCCTACGCCCTGCTCATCGGACCGACGGTGCAGGTCGCCCTGGGGTGGTTCACCGTCCGCGGGCCGCGCGAGCCAGACGCTCAGCCGCCGAGCAGCCCGGCGAGCCAGCGCTCGGCGTCGTCGAAGGCGTCGCCGTCGGTCCAGTCCAGCACGCGCGAGGTCCGGCCGTCGGCCTTGGGGTAGGAGCCGAGGAAGCGCGTGAACGGGCTGAGCCGGCGCAGCCCGCGCAGCGCCTCGGCGACGCGCGGCTCCGCGACGTGCCCGTCGAGGTCGATGGAGAAGCAGTACTCGCCGAAGCCCGCACCCGTGGGCCGCGACTCGATGCGGGTGAGGTCGACCCCGCGCGAGGCGAACTGCTCCAGCAGCTCCAGCAGGGCCCCGGAGTGGTTCTCGCGCAGGTACGCGACGATGCTCGTGCGGTCCGCGCCGGTCGGCGCCGGCACCGTGCCCGGACGTGACACCACGACGAAGCGCGTGGTGGCGGGGCGGTCGCCGATGTCGGTCGCGAGGGTGGCGAGCCCGTAGCGCTCGACCGCCGACGGCGCGCAGATCGCGGCGTCGTACCCCGGGCTCGACCCGGCGGTGAGGGCGAGGCCCGCGGCCGCGGCCGCCGTCGACATCGCGGGCTCCACCGTCACGGCCGGCAGCGTGTCGGCCAGCCACGCGCGGCACTGGGCCTCGGCGTGCGGGTGGCTCGCGACGCGGTGCACGTCGGCGAGCTCCGTGCCCTCCCGCGCGGCGAGCACGAACGTCACGGGCACGAGCTGCTCGCCGACGATGACGAGCGGCGGGTCGCTCGCGCTCAGCGCGTCGAGGGTGGCGTTGACCCCGCCCTCGAGGGAGTTCTCGATCGGGACGACGGCGGCGGCCGCCTCGCCGGTGCGCACCGCGTCGAAGCAGCGCCCGACGGTCGCCATGGGCACCTTCGCCGCGGGGCCGCCCGCTGCCGCCGCACGGCCCGCGAGCGCCTGGTCGAGCGCGGCCTCGGTGAAGGTGCCCGCCGGTCCGAGGTAGGCGATGCGCTCGCCGGGCTCCGCCGTCACCCGCAGCAGGCTAGGGGACGGTCCGGGAGGGGCCGCGACCGTCCCGCCTCACCGGAAGCGACGGCCCTCGTCGCGCCGGTACGCCCACACCGCGACGGCGGCCGTCACGGCCGTCCACACCAGCAGGACGGGCAGCACGTGGCCCGGCACGTCGCCGCCCGTCGTGGCGGCCACGACGAGGTCGCGCCCGGCGCGGGTCGGCAGGAGCAGCGAGACGCCGTCGAGCCAGCCGGGGAACGACTGCGGCGGCAGGAACAGACCGCCGCCGAAGGCGAGCGGGAACAGCAGCACCTGCGCGGCGGGGATCGCCGCCTTGACCGGCAGCGCGTAGCCGATCGCGATGCCCATGAGCAGCAGCGGGGTGCCGGCCGCGGCGAGGGCGCCAAGGCCGAGGACGACCTGGCCCGGGGTCACGGCCGCCTCGGTGGCGAGCGCAGCCACGAGCAGCAGGGGCAGCAGCCCGAGCAGGGCGAACAGCACGCCCGTCAGGAGCCGGGCGGCCACCCGCGGCCCCGCCCCGACCGGGAGCGTCCGCACGTACGGCTCCCACGGGGTCGAGCGGTCGTCGGCCACGCCGACGCCGAACGTGAACAGGCACACCGAGAAGACCGCGAAGAGGCTGAGCTGCGCGGTCGCGGCGGTCGCGGCGACGGGGTCGCCGCTCACCTCGGCGAACGGGACGACGAAGAACAGCATCGACAGGACCGGGAACATGACGGTCCCGACGACCGCGATCGGCACCCGGAGGGTCTCCACGGCGAGGTAGCGGGCGTGGACCGCGGCGAGGCGGGCGGCGCCGGGCGCGAGGGTGCTCATGCGGGGGCTCCTGCGGGGGTGACGGGTGCGGTGGCGGCGCCGTCCGAGGCGCCGGCAGCGCCGGTGAGGGCGAGGAACGCCTCCTCCAGGGACGCGGGCGCGACCGTGAGGTCGCGGAAGGCGACGTCGGCGCGGACGAGCTCGCGCACGAGCGCGTCGGAGTCGGTCGTCCAGACCGCCCAGCGCCCGTCGCCCTCGTCGGCGACGCGCGTGGCGCCGGCGAGAGCGGGGAGGGCGGCCGCACGGAGCCGGACGAGCCGCTGGGGCACGCGGTCGAGGACCTGCTCGAGCGGGTCGTCGACGAGCACACGGCCGCGGTCGACCACCACGACCCGCTCGGCGAGGGCCTCGACCTCGCCGAGGTAGTGGCTCGTGAGCACGACCGTCCCGCCGTCGCGGTGGAACTCCCGCACCCGGTCCCACAGCAGCGTCCGCGCCTCGACGTCGAGCCCGGTGGTCGGCTCGTCGAGGACGAGCAGGCGGGGGCGACCGACGAGGGCGAGGCCGAGCGCGAGCCGGCGCCGCTGCCCGCCCGAGAGCCCGCCCGTCTGCCGCCGCGCGACGTCGGCGAGGCCGAGGGAGTCGAGCAGCCCGGCCGCGGGCAGCGGGTCGGCGTAGTGCGCGGCGACGAGGTCGACGACCTCCCGCACGCGCAGCGTCGCGGGCAGCGCCGTCTCCTGCGGGGTGCTGCCGAGGGCGCGCCGGCGGGCGGGGTCGCGCGGGTCGCCGCCGAAGAGCTCGACACGGCCGCGGTCGGGGCGCCGCTGCCCGACGAGCAGGCTGAGCAGCGTCGTCTTGCCGGCGCCGTTGGGCCCGAGCAGGCCGAGCAGCTGGCCCTGCGGCACCTCCAGCGTCACGTCGTCGAGCGCGAGCACCGCACCGAAGCGCCGGGTCACGCCCTCCCACCGCGCGGTGGTCGTGGTCAAAGGTCCTCCTCGGTCGGGGGGCCGTCGACGGCGGTCACCGCGGCGGCGGGGGGCTCCAGCAGCGCCCGCAGCGCCTCGAGGTAGTCCTCGTAGGCGCGGCGGCCGCGGCGGGTCAGGGCGAGGTAGGTGACGGGTGAGCGACCGCGGTGGGTCTTCGTCACCTCGACGTAGCCGGCGTCCTCGAGCCTGCGCAGGTGCGTCGCGAGGTTGCCCGCGGTCATCTCGAGCACCTCCTGCACGCGCGGGAAGGCGATCCGGTCGCCCTCGCGCAGCGACGCGAGCGTGGTCGTGAGGCGCAGCCGTGCCTGGGCGTGGATGACGGGGTCGAGCGCGAGCGGGCGCGCGTCGGCGTCGGCGCTCACACCCGCTCCGCCGGGACCGCCGCGTACCGGCGCCGCCGGAGGGCGAACCACGCGGCGGCCGCGAGGAAGCCGCCCCCGCCGGCGAGCGCCATGACGAGGTAGAGGCCGGGCAGCCCGAGCAGGCAGCCGAGGCCCGTCGTGACGAGGATCCACGCGCCGATGGCGAACTGGGTGGGGTCGTCCCAGGCCGCGCCGCCGCCGATGTACAGCAGCCCGACGACGAGGCCGGACAGCGCGGGCCACAGCAGGGCGGCCACCTCGGGCGGCGCGCCGAGCCGGTCCGCCGACAGCACGACGAGCGGGAGGCTCGCGAAGCCGAGGAACCAGCCCCAGCCGTACATGGCCCCCACGCGGCTCGACGCGCCGCGCAGCCCGCGGCCCGCGCGCGTGGAGTGCACGGCCGTCACGACGCCGGCGGACAGCAGCAGCAGGAAGAAGGCGACCCCGACGACGACCCCCGGCACCGCGACGAGCGGCCCGCCCTCGCGCAGCGGGGAGCCGGCCCACATGAGCAGGAAGCCGACGAGCCACGCCGTCCCCCACGCGCCGAAGAGCAGCCGCTCGTCGGGCCGGAACGCTGCCGCCACGCGCGCCTGCTCGGCCTGCACGAGCGCGAGCATGTCGGCGGGGGCGGGCTCGGCGGTGTCGTGGCCCGGCGTCTCGCCGGCCGCGGCCGTGGTGCGGTCCTCGGTGCGGTCCACGTGGGCTCCTCCGCTCGTCGGTGCTTTGCGGTGCAAAGCACTTGGAGTTTGTACCGCAAAGTGCTCGGCGGCAGCAAGTGTCCCCGTCGACCTACCCTTCGCGCCGTGCCGCCCCGCGAACCCGTCCCGTCCTCCCCCGGCCCGGCCGTCGACCTCGGCCACAGCCGCATCGACGTCGACCGCCGCGCCCGCACCGGTGACCCGGAGGTGGTCTTCGGAGCCGGCAAGACCCCGGAGCAGGTCGTCGAGATCCTCCGCACGCTGCACACCGCGCACCCGGACACGGCGGTGCTCGCCACGCGGCTCGCGCCCGAGGCGCTCGACCACGTGGCCGCCCAGCTCGCCGACGCCGACGTCGACCGCGTCGCCCGCACGGCGGTCCTCGGCCCGCTGCCCGCACCTCGAGGGCTCGTCCGGGTCGTCGCCGCTGGCACGTCCGACGGGCCGGTCGCCGCCGAGGCCGCCGTCACCGTCGCGGTGCACGGCGCAGGCGTCGACCGGGTCGACGACGTCGGCGTCGCCGGCATCCACCGCCTCATGGCCGTCCGCGACCGCCTCGCCGACGCCGACTGCCTCGTGGTGGTGGCCGGCATGGAGGGAGCGCTGCCGTCGGTGGTCGCCGGCCTCGTGGGGGTGCCGCTCGTGGGGGTGCCGACGTCGGTCGGCTACGGCACCGGTGCCGGCGGGCTCGCGGCCGTGCTGTCGATGCTCAACTCGTGCGCGCCGGGCGTCGTCGTCGTCAACGTCGACAACGGCTACGGCGCAGGGGTCCACGCGGCACGGGTGGCACGCGCCGCCCGCGGCGGCCAGGCTCGGTCGACGTGACGACGCTGTGGGTCGACGCCGGTCGGGGGGCCGCGGGCGACATGCTGCTCGCCGCCCTGTGGGACGCCGGGGCGGACGAGACGGCCGTCCGGGCCGCGGTCCGCGCGGTCGTGCCCGCCGACGTCGTGTTCCGGCACGAGGTGCGCGACGGCTTCCGGGTCGCCCGCGCCGAGGTGGTCCCCGACGCCGACGACGCCCGCTCCGGCCCGGACCGTCGCTGGGCCGACATCAAGCGGGCGCTCGCGACGGCCCCGCTGCACGGGCGGGTCCGGGACACGGCCACGGCCGTCTTCGCCGCGCTCGCCGCCGCGGAGGCCGAGATCCACGGCAGCGACGTCGACCGCGTGCACTTCCACGAGGTCGGCGCGCACGACTCGGTCGGCGACGTCGTCGGGGTGTGCGCCGCCCTGCACGCCCTCGGCGTCTCCCGCGTCGTGTGCACCCCGGTCGGCGTGGGCGGGTCGAGCGACGCCGAGGACGCGGCGGGCACGCTCGGGCACGGCCGCGTGCCAGCCCCGGTGCCGGCGGTCCTGCACCTCGCGACGGCGGCCGGCGCGCCGGTGCTCGCCGGGCCGGGCGCGGGCGAGACGTGCACCCCGACGGGGATGGCGCTGCTCGCGACGCTCGCGGACTCGTGGGGCCCGCTGCCGCCGCTGCGACCGGCCGCGCTGGGCGCCGGCGCCGGGACGCGCGAGACGCCCGGCCGCTTCGGCGCGCTCCGGGTCGTGCTCGGCGCCCCGGTCGGCCCGCTCGGCGACACCGGTGTCGACGTCGCGCTCGTCACGAGCACGAACGTCGACGACCTCGACCCGCGGCTGTGGCCGCGCGTGCTCGCGTGCCTGCTCGAGGCGGGGGCCTCCGACGCGTGGCTCACGCCGATCCTCATGAAGAAGGGCCGTCCCGCCCACACGCTGCACGTGCTGAGCGACCCCGAGCGCGCGAGCGCGGTGCGCGACGTCGTGGCCCGGGAGACCAGTGCCATCGGCATGCGCGTGCAGGCAGTCGCCAAGCACGCCCTGCCCCGTGACGAGGTCGAGGTGACGGTCGACGCGGCCGACGGCACGAGCGACCGGGTCCGCGTGAAGCGCGCGTGGCTCGACGGCCGGGTCGTCAACGTGCAGCCGGAGTGGGAGGACGTCGCCGTCGCCGCCGCCCGCACCGGGGCGCCGGCCAAGGTCGTGCTCGCGCGCGCGGCGGCGCTCGCGCAGGAGCACACGGGGTGACCCCGGCTGCCGCGGCGGTGCGGGTGGCGACGCCCGCGGACGTCCCGGCCGTCCTCGACCTCGGCCGTCGCACCGTGGTCGCCCACTACACGCCGGTGCTGGGCGCCGAGGCGGCCGCGGCCCAGCTGCGGACGTGGTGGACCGAGGAGCGGCTCCGCTCGGCGGCCGGGTCGGGCGGGCTGCTGGTCGTCGACTCCGTCCCCCGACCCACCGCGGAGGGTCGCGTGTCGGCGATGGCCGAGACGGGACGCGTCGACGGGGACGTGGTGGTGTGGAAGCTGTACGTGGAACCGGGGTCGCGGGGTCATGGTCTCGGGTCGGCGCTGCTGCGGGCGGTCGCCGGGCGCGTGCCCGCTGGCACCCCCCGGCTGCTGCTGGAGCACTTCGCCGGGAACACGCGAGCGGCCGCGTTCTACGAGCGGGAGGGGTTCCGGGTCGTCCGGGTCGACGCGGACCCCGACGGACGGCCCGAGGCGGATGTGGTGTGGCGGGCCCGCGACCTCACCGCCCACTGAGCCTGCGACGCCGGGACCGGACGCGGACCGCATGACCACGTGCGCCCGGGTGGTTCGATGGCCCGCGTGACCACCACCAGCACGCGCACGGGCGGGTTCGTCGACAGCGAGGTCGGCACGCTGCGGGAGGTGATCCTGCACCGGCCCGGTGCCGAGCTGCGTCGGCTGACGCCGCGCAACAACGACCGGCTGCTGTTCGACGGGCTGCCGTGGGTGGACCGGGCGCAGACCGAGCACGACGCCTTCGCCGACACCTTGCGCGGGCGCGGGGTCCGCGTGCACCTGTTCACCGACCTGCTGCGCGAGGTGCTCGAGCAGCCGCTGGCCCGCGAGCGCGCCGTCGCGGACACCCTCACGGACTCGAGCGGCAGCGGCCTGCGCCTCGGCGACACCCTCCGCGCGCACCTGCACGCGTACCTGTCGGACCTCGACGCCGACGCGCTCACGACGGCCCTCGTGGCGGGCGTGCGCAACGACGAGGTGCCCAGCCGCCGCGGGCTCGTCGCGACGCTGCTGCCCGACGACGAGTTCGTCGTGGACCCGCTGCCGAACCTGCTGTTCACGCGCGACTCGAGCGTGTGGGTCGGCGACGAGGTCGCGGTCACGTCCCTCGCCATGCCGGCCCGCGACCGCGAGACGCACCTGCTCGGCCTCGTCTACGACCTTCACCCGCGCTTCGCCGGGACGGCGGTCGCGTACCGGCCGGAGTGGGAGCACGTCGAGGGCGGCGACGTGCTCGTCGTCGGCCCGGGCGTGCTCGCGGTCGGCACCGGCGAGCGCACGACACCCGCCGGGGTCGAGCGCCTCGCGCGCATCGTGCTGGGCCGCGGCCTCGCGCACACCGTGCTCGCGGTCCCCATCGCGCAGGAGCGCGCGACCATGCACCTCGACACCGTCTGCACGATGGTCGACCGCGACGCCGTCGTCGTGTACCCGAACATAGCGAGCACGCTGCAGGCGTACCCGCTGACAGCGGCCGCCGGCACGGGCGGCACGCCGGACGCCCACGTGGCGCCGGAGTCCGTCGAGCTGGCCCTCGGGCCCGTCGCGCCGTTCCTGCCCGCGGCCGCGGAGGCCCTCGGGCTCGCGCGCATCCGGCTCGTCGACACGGGCCTCGACCCCGTCACGGCCGAGCGCGAGCAGTGGGACGACGGCAACAACACCCTCGCCCTCGCCCCCGGCGTCGTCGTGGCGTACGAGCGCAACACCGAGACCAACGCCCGGCTGCGCGCGGCCGGCGTCGAGGTGCTGGAGATCCCCGGCGACCAGCTCGGCTCCGGCCGCGGCGGACCGCGCTGCATGAGCTGCCCGGTGGTCCGCGACCCGCTCGGCTGACTGCCGAGGGCTCTCCGGCCGGAGGCGGGGTCGCCCCTTCAGGCGCCGACGGCCGCGCCGGTCAGGGCGTTGCCGGCCGCGCGCACGTGGCGCAGGTCGGTGCCGCAGCAGCCGCCGAAGGTCGTGAGGTGGGGGTGGCGACGGCGGAGGTCCGCCAGCTGCGCGCCCAGCTCCAGCGGGTCGCCGTCGTCCAGCTCGGTGGCCTCGTCGAGCTCCGCGTGGCTCATCCGCGACGCGTTCGCCCGGAAGAGGTGGACGCGCTCGGCCTGGTCACCGAGGCCGTCGAGGGCGTCGTGCACGTGGTCGGGATGCGCGCAGTTGACCCCGTAGCCGGTCGGGTAGCCGTCCGTGAGCCGGTCGACCTGCGCCACCGCGTCGGCGAGCGGCTGGCCGGAGGGAAGGCGACCGTCGGTCTCGACGGTGAACGAGACGAGGACCGGCACCCCGACGGCGGCCGCGGCGCGGGCGACACCGGCGCCCTCCTCCGCGTAGGTCACCGTGACGACGGCGATCCGGTCGGCCCCCGCGCCGGCGAGCGCCTCGACCTGCGGGCGGTGGTAGGCGGCGGCCTCGTCGACGTCCATCCGCTGCTCGACGAGGTACCCGTCGCCACGCGGCCCGAGGTTGCCGGACACGACGACGTCGACCGACGGCCGCACGGCGTCGACCGCCTCGCGCAGCACGGCGACGGCGTCGGCGTTGAGGCGGGCGAGGGCCTCGGCGTCGACCCCGAGCCGGGCGCCCCAGTCGGCGGAGGCCCGCCACGTCGGGGTCTCGAGGACCGCCCCGACTCCGAGGCCGTCGGCCAGGGCGACGAAGTCGCGGTAGTAGCCGACGAGGCGCTCGCGTCCGGCCGGCTCGTCGAGCAGCGGGAACGAGGCGAAGTCGGGCAGGTCGCGCCCGTCGAGGAACAGCAGCTCCGTCTCCAGGCCCGCGTCGGTCAGGTAGATGTCGTGGCGGTGGTCGTGCACGGTCGGTCCCTCCCGGGGTGTCGTGGCGCACCGGGTGCGCGCCACGCCGACTGTCGCGACCCCTCCTGTCACGGCGCTGTCGCGGTGCTGTCGGACCCGGCCGGCAACCGCGACAGCACGAGGTCGACGACGGCGTCGCGGTCGAGGTCCGCGCCGGCGTCCCGGTGGGCCGCGGCGTCCGGGAGCGCCGCCGCGAGGCGCAGGCCGAGCAGGTGCAGCCGCTCCGCGTCGGGCCCCGTCACGCCGACGGTGCCGGAGGCCTCGACCGCGCCGAGCACGCGCGCCGCCGCGACGTGCTCCCCGAGCCGCTCCAGGAGCTCGACCGCGGTCCGCAGCGTGATCCACTGCTGCACCCACGCCGCGGCTCGCCGCCACCGCAGCAGCAGGTCGCGCAGCACTGGCCCGGCTGCGACGGCATCGCCCGCCCGCACCCGCAGGCCCACCCAGGTGAGGCCCGCCACCCCGGTCGTGAAGTCCGCGCCGGTGCGGCGCGCCGCCGCGAGCGCCCGGTCCAGGGCGTCGAGCGCCCGCGTCGGGTCGTGGCCGGCGAGCGCCTCCCCCTCGGCGTAGTCGACCCAGGCGGTGAACCACGACTCGTGCGCGGGCAGGAGCGCCCGGGCCTCGGCGAGGCACGACTCCACCACGTCGAGCCGGTCGAGGTAGCCGGCGACCATGGCCCGGTCCGCGAGGCGCGTGAGCAGGCGGGCGTCGCGGCCGCCCGCGCGCGAGCGCACCACCGACTCCTCCCACGCGCCCGCGGCGCCGTCGAGGTCGCCGTCGAAGAGCAGGACGTCGGCTCGGGCCTCGGCGGCGCTGCCGCCGGCGTCCGGCCACGACGACCGGGCGGCGACGCGCTCCGCGTGCGCCGCGTGCAGCCGCGCCCGCTCCAGGTCCCCGGTCTGCCACGCCCCGGTCGCTGCGGCGGCCACCACGCGCTCGGTGTGCTGGTCGTCGAGGTCGCCGAAGCGCGCCGCGGTCTCCGCCACCCAGCCGTACACCTCCGCCTGCATGCGGAACAGCGCCGGGTGGTGCAGCGCAGCCGCCAGCCGCAGCGCCTCGTGGCCGTCGCCGACCGCCAGCAGGTGGCGGTGGGCCGCCCGCACCTCGGCGAGAGCAGGCAGCGGCTCCGTCGCCGATCCGTCGAGCGAGGCGGCCGCCTCCGCCGCGGCCACCACGAGCCGGGCGTGGGCGTCGCGCGCGTTCCCGGCCTCGCCGCCGGCCTCGAGCAGGTCCTGCGCGTACGCGCGCACCGTCTGCAGGCAGCGGTAGCGCAGCGGCCGGCCAGGCTCCCGCACCTGCACGAGCAGGGACCGGCGGGCGAGACCGGCGAGCCGGTCCCTGACCTCGGTCGCGTCGCCGCCGCACACGCCCGCGGCGGTCGCGGCGTCCACCGGTCCGGCGAAGACCGCGAAGCGCACGAACGTGCGGTGCAGCACCGGCGGCAGGTCGCGCACCGACCACTCGACGAGACCGCGAAGCGAACGGTGACGGGCCGCGGTGGAGCGGCGTCCACCGACGAGCAGCCCGAGTAGGTCGTCGACCCGCTCGACGAGCTCCTCCAGCGTCATCGCCTGCAGCCGGGCGGCCGCGAGCTCGACGCCGAGCGGCAGCCCGTCCACCGCGCGGCACACGCGAGCCACCCGCTCGCGGGTCCTCTCGTCCGAGGGCAGCGGGAGCCCCAGCGACGCCGCGCGGTCGGCGAAGAGCCGGACCGCCTCCTCCGGGGGCAGCGGGTCGAGGCGGACGACGCGCTCACCGTCGACGTCGAGCGGCTCGCGCCCCGTCGCGAGGACCGTGACGTCCGGGGTCCCGGCGAGCACGGCGTCGACGAGGTCGGCCGCGGCGGCCGCCACGTGCTCGCAGTTGTCCAGCAGCAGCAGGTGGCGACCGTGGCGGAGCGTCGCGAGCACCCGGTCCCGGGCCGTACGGCCCGCCGTCGGCGCCGCTCGCAGGCTGCTCGCGACGAGGCCGTCGACGTCGGCCGGGTCCTCCGCGGTCGCGAGCTCGGCGACGGTGACGACCCGGTCGGGGACCGCGGCCGCGACGTGCTCGGCGAGGCGGGTCTTGCCGACGCCGCCCGGCCCCACGAGCGTCACCGAGCGGTGCCCGGCGAGCAGCCGGGACGCGAGCGCCGCGTCGCCGTCGCGGCCGACGAGCCGGACGACGGGGCGGTGCGGCACGGGCGGCGGCATCGGCGGCGGGACGGGCGTCCGTACGTGCTGCGACACCGGCTCTCGCACCGGCGGCTCGGCAGCCGCCTCCCGTCCCGGCCGCACGGTCCCTGCGGGACGGGGGACCTCGACCGTGTCGTCGACGACGGCGGCGTGCAGCGCCCGCAGCGCCGGCGAGGGGTCGAGGCCGAGCTCGTCGACGCTGCGCGCGTGCAGGTCGCGGTACGCCGCGAGGGCGTCGGCCCGTCGTCCCGCTGCGACGTAGGCCCGCATGAGCAGCTCGACCGTGCGCTCCCGCAGCGGGTCGCCCGGCAGGCGGCCCTCGAGCTCGACGACCGCCTCAAGGACGCGCCCGCCCGACACGAGGTCCTCCGCCCGCACGTCGGCGAGCGCGGCCCGCACGCGCGACAGCCGCTCCCGCTCGCCGGCGGCGACCGGGTCGTCGAGGCAGGCGTACGGTTCGCCCCGCCACAGGGCGAGGGCCTCGTCGACGACCGGCAGGCGGTGGCCCGGCGGCAGCGCCGCCGCCCGGGCGAGGGCGCCCTCCAGCCGTGCCGCGTCCACGAGGTCGTCGACGGCGTCCAGCCGGTAGCCCTCAGGCGTCGCGGTCACCGCGATGCCGGTGGGCAGCGACGAGCGCAGCCGCGACACCTGGTTGTGCAGCGCCGCGACGGGGTGGGCCGGCGGGTCGCCGCCCCACACCGCGTCGACGAGGCCGTCGACGCTCACCGGGGCAGGCCTCGCCAGCGCGAGCGTCGCGAGCAGCACGCGCCGCGCGCGCCCCGGGACGGGCCCGGTGCCGTCGAGGACCACCTCGCCGAGCAGGCGGAGCACCCTCCGAGGATGGCAGGCGGGCGGCCCCGCGTCAGGTGGGTCACGTAGCCGGCGCCCCGCCCGGCCGCGCGTCAGCGCAGGGTGACCTGCCGCGCGAGCAGGCCGGCGCGGGCGCGACGGGCGTCGGCGTCGAGAGGGCCGGTCTCGGCGAGCGCGCCGCGGAAGCGGTCGACGAGCCGGGCGAAGGGCTCCTCCGCGAACTCGGCGCTGGACCCGGTCGGCAGGTCCCACACCGGCACGACGAGACCGTAAGCGCGGAAGAAGCCGGCGAAGCGCGTGCCGTCGCCGAGCGTGGACGCCGGCTGCTCCGAACCCTCGAGCGGCTGCGCGTGCAGCCGGGCGAGCGCGTCGAGGAACTCGTCCTCGGGGGTGTTGATGATCCAGCGCAGGTGGACGTTGTCGCCGATGCGGCACCAGTAGGCGCTGTCGGCGGCGGTCAGCTTCTCGGTGGGCACGACCGCCTCGTTCGCCCGCTCGAGCGACGCCCGCACCTGGGGGGCGAGCGCGGTGAGCGGGTCGGAGGGGTCCTCGGCGTCCCCGGGGTCGGCGTCGAGGACGCCGTCGACCCAGAAGTCGAAGCCCTCGTGCACGACCAGCTCGGGCTCCACCTCGAGGTCGAGCCGGTCCTGCAGCCGGGCCGTGGAGCGGCGCGCGTCCACGTGCTCGACGGGACCGGGACCGTCCGCGGCGAGCGCCTCGTCGAGGGCGGCCGCGAGGTCGCGGCTCGCGTCGGCGGAGGCGTCGGCGGCCTGCACCCCGACGAACACGCTGCCGTCCGCGCGCCGCAGCGCCGGCCACGCGACGGGCAGGACGGTGGCGAACGTCACCTCGTCGCCGTCGACGGTGCGGGTGCGCATGGTGGCGGCCGGAACGATCTCGCGGAAGGCGACCCAGTCGGTCTCGCGCGGCAGCCCCTCGAAGGGGCGCGCGACGAACTCCGCACCGGCGCGCGCCTTGCCGTGGCACTGCTTGTAGCGCTTCCCGGACCCGCACGGGCACGGCGCCCGGAGCCCGCCGCGCGGCGGCTCGATCGGCGTCGCGGGGTCGACGGTGGCGGTGGACCTCTGGCCGGTGGGACGGCGGCGGCTGCTCACGGTCGCCCAGGGTACGGGCGCGTCCCGCCCTCCGACGCCCGCGCGGTCCGCCGCGATCGGCGTGACCGGCGCGAGTGCGCCGCGGTCCTCATCAGCCCGCGCGACGCCTCGACGGACCGCCGATGGACGCCCACACGGTGGTGCCGCCCTGGTCGGCGTCCACCAGCACACCCCACTCGTGGGCGAGGCTGCGCACGATGCGCAGCCCGCGTCCGCGCGTGGCGACGACCGACGTGCGCCGCGGCCTGATGTCGGCGGCCTGGCCCTCGGCGGGCCCACCGTCGGTGACGGCGATCTCGACAGCCTGCTCGCGCACACGAGCCCGGAGCACGACGGTGCCGTCCGTGGTGGGGCGACCGTGCATGACGGCGTTGCCGAGCAGCTCGCTCGCGGCGAGCTCGGCCTCGACGACCGTCTCCTCCGCGACGCCGAGCTCCTCGAGCAGGTCGACGAGCTGCTCGCGGGCGCCGGGCACCGCGGCGGCGTCGTGGGGCAGGGTCCACTCACGCTCCGTGCGGACCGTCGTGGCCGACACCATCTCGTCACCTTCCGTCACTGCTGACCCCCCGGACAGCGACGTGATACCCGAGCGCCTCTAGCGCGAAACCGGCGGGCCCGCACGGCGGGCCCGCTCCTCCCGCCCGGCGTGAGCTCGAGAGCCACCGCGCCACCTCACCCCGCTCCGACGACGTCGTCCACGACGGCCCGGGCCGTCGCCGGGTCGTCGGTGATGATGCCGTCCACCCCGAGCCGCGTACAGGTGGCCACGTCCTGCGGGGTGTTGACCGTCCACACGTGGACGCGCTGCCCGAGGCGGTGGCAGCCGGCGACGACGGACGGGTCGGCGAGCACGAGACGCAGGTCGAGGCCGACGGCGTGCGCGGTGCTCAGCTGGGGCAGCGGGGCGCGGTGCGAGCGCAGCCGGACCCGGTGCAGGTCCGGGGCGAGGGCCGCCAGCCGCCGCACGGCCATGGGCGAGAACGACATGACCGCGAGGAACGGCAGCCCCTCCAGCCGCGGCCCGAGGACCGCGCGCAGGTCGGCGACCACCTGCCGCTCGACCCGCCAGAACCACCGGCTCGGGTGCTTGGTCTCCACGAGGAGGCCGAACGGGCGGGGCGCGTCGCGGCAGAGCTCGACGAGCCGGCGCAGCGTGAGGATGCCGGGGCCCTCCCCGTAGTCGAGCGCGTCGAGCTCCGCGAGCGTGCGGCGGTAGAGCAGGCCGCGGCCGTCCGAGGTGCGGTCGAGGTCGACGTCGTGGAAGCACACGGGCCGCTGGTCGCGGGTGAGCCGGACGTCGCACTCGACGCCGTCCGCGCCCTCGGCGAGCGCCCGCTCCATGGCACGCAGGGTGTGCTCGGGCTCGGCGAGGCTCGCCCCGCGGTGGGCGACGACGAGCGGTCGCACCGGCGCGGGCAGCGCCGGGCGGTGCGGCAGCAGGCGCACGGCCGGGGTCGCGGCGCCGTCAGCGGACGGTCGGCTCCGTCCCGTCCTCGCTCACCAGGGGCCGGCCGGCCTCGCGCCACGCGCCCATGCCGCCGGCGACGTTGACGGCCTCGTACCCGTTCTGGTTGAGCCACGCGGTCGCCCGCGCCGAGCGGCCGCCGCTGCGGCACACCACGTGCAGCTCGCCGTCGGGCAGCTCGTCCAGCCGCTCGGGCACCTGGTTGAGCGGGACGTGCAGCGCGCCCGGCGCGTGCCCCGCCTGCCACTCGTCGTCCTCGCGGACGTCGAGGACGACCGCGTCGTCGGGCACGTCGGTCACGTCGACGGTGGGGACCTCGCTCACGGCTGCTCCTCGGCTGGGGTGCGGTGGAACCGGATGGGCTGGTGGGATCGTCCCATGGGCATGGTGAGGACACGCACGACGCACCGGTCGGCCACCACGCTCCCGGCGCTCACCGGTCTGCTCGCCGCTGCGCTGCTCGCGACGGGGTGCGGTGGCGGGGGGACGGCGCCAGGCTCGACGCCGGCGGACCCGACCGGGTCCGCGCGGCCCGGACCGACGGAGGCGAGCGTGCAGCCCACCACCCCCGGCGACGAGTCGGACACCGACGCGCCCGCGACGCTGCTGCCCGGCGACGACGCCACGCTGCTGCCCGGTGACGGCGCCGTCGGCAGCACGCCGCCGCTGGTCGGCGAGCTCGTGGCCGCCGACCTGCAGGTCGAGGTGGTCGAGGGCGGGTCGGGCGCCGTGGCGCTCACGTGCTCCTTCGCCCAGGGCGTCGTCTCGGGCGAGGGCGACCACCCGGACGTGCAGGCCGCCTGCACGGACCTGCAGGCGGCCCTGGCCGCGGGCGACCCGTTCGCCCCGGTGCCGCCGGACGCGATGTGCACGCAGCAGTTCGGCGGGGAGGCCGTCGTCGCGGTCCGCGGGACGCTGACGGGGGTCGACGGCTCCGAGGTCCCCGTCGACACGACGTTCCGGCTCAACAACGGCTGCGAGATCGACCGCTGGGAGCGCATGGGGCAGGTGCTCGCGCCGTTCCGCGGCCAGGTCTGAGCGGGCCTCCGTCCCGGCGCGCCGCTACTTGAGCAGCCGGGACATGCGCCGGTCCGACAGCACCTGCCCGCCCGTCTGGCAGCCGGGGCAGTACTGGAACGAGGAGTCCGTGTAGCTGATCTCGGCGATCCTCGTGCCGCACACGTCGCACGCCTGGCCGGTACGTCCGTGCACGCGCATGCGCCCGCGCTTGTCGTCCTTGAGCTGCTCGGGGGCCCGCCCGACGGCGGCCGCGACGGCGTCACCGAGCACGGAGTGGACGGCGCCGTGCAGGCGCTCGAGCTCCTCGGCGGTCAGGCCGCCGGCCGGGGCGAACGGCGAGAGCCGGGCCGCGTGGAGGATGTCGTCGGAGTAGGCGTTGCCGATGCCGGCGAGCACCTGCTGGTCGGTGAGGACGGTCTTGAGCCGCTGCCGTGTGCCGGCCAGCCGCTCCGCAAGGCCGTCGACGTCGAGCGTGAGCGGGTCCGGACCCAGCTTCGCGACGGCGGGCACCTGCGTCGGGTCGTGGACGAGGTGGACGGCGAGCCGCTTCTGCGTGCCGGCCTCGGTGAGGTCGAGCGAGGCGAGCCCCTCGCCGTCGTCGAGCACGACCCGCAGCGCGAGGGGCCCCTTGCCCGGTCGGGCGGGCGCGGCTGCGGCCGGCTCCTTCCACTGCGCCCACCCCGCGCGGGAGAAGTGGACGACGAGGTGCAGCCCGTCGACGTCGAGGTCGAGGAGCTTGCCGTGCCGGGACGCGCCGGTGACGGCGAGCCCGTGCAGGGCGGTCGGCGGCGGGTCGAAGGTCTTGAGCACGTTGAACGCGACGACGTCGAGGCGGGCGACGACACGGCCCGTCGCGCGCTCGCCGAGGAACCTCGCGAGCGCCTCCACCTCCGGCAGCTCCGGCACGGGCCGATCGTGCCCCACCGGCGGGTCCCGCGCAGCCGGGTTCAGGTTCGCGGGCTGACCTGCTCGGAGGTGCACCACCACGTGGTGCGCCCGCCCACCTGGCCGGTCGCCATCGGCGCGCCGCAGCGCGGGCAGGAGGCACCCTTGCGCCGCGAGCCGATGACGTCGCCGGTGTGCACGCCGCCCTTGCGGACGGCCGCCCGCGTGGCGGCGCGGAGGGCCTTGTGCAGGTCGGTGAGCTCCGTCTCCGCGAGGTCGCCGGCCGGTCGGTGCGGGTCCTGCCGGGCCTGCCACAGCGTCTCGTCGGCGAGCAGGTTGCCGACACCCGCGAGCACCGACTGGTCGAGCAGGCGCGCCTTGAGCGGCGCCGTCCCCCGGCCGACCCGGGAGCGGAACTCGGCGACCCGGACGTCGGCGGCGTCCGGCCCGAGGTCGTCGAGGACGGGGTCGAGCCGGACCCGGCCGAGGCGGCGCTTGTCGAACAGCCGCAGCGTCCCGCCGTCCTCGAAGACGAGCGTGAAGCGGTACCACTCCGGCTTCGCGACTGACTCGTCGGTGCCGTCGACGCCGCGGACGGGGTCGCCGCCGTGCACGGTCCCGCCGTCGGCGGTGCGCACGATGATCCGCCCGCTCATGCCGAGGTGGAGGCCGAGCTGCGGCCCGTCCGCACGGTCGTCCGCACCCGCCTCCGCACCGCCGTCGGTGTCGCACCACATCGTCTTGCCGCGGCGGTGCGCCGCGGTCAGACGCCGGCCGACGAGGGCGTCGCGGATCTCACCGGGCGCGTGCGGCCGGCACACCCACTCGTCGGTGTCGTCGACGTCGGCGATCACGCGACCCAGCGCGGCCCGCTCGATGGTCGAGCGGGCGAGCTCGACCTCCGGCAGCTCGGGCACGGGTCAGCGCACGTTGGCGCGGAGGAACTCCAGCGTCCGCGCCCAGGCCTGCGCCGCCTTGTCCGCGTCGTAGGTGCCGAGGTGGTTCTCGTCGTTGAAGAACGCGTGGCCCGCGCCCTCGTACCGGACGATCTCGACGGGGCCCTTCGCCTTCTCGTGCAGCTCGGCCTCGAGCGCGTCGACCTGCTCCGGCGCCGCGAAGCCGTCCTCGGTGCCGAAGTGCCCGAGGACGGGCGCGGTGATGCCGCCGAGGTCGACCTGGTCGTAGCCGCCGACGCCGTAGAACGGCACGGCCGCACCGACGCGGTCGCCCTGCTGCGCAGCGAGCACGAGCACGAACCCCCCGCCCATGCAGAAGCCGACCGCACCGACCGTCGAGCTGGTCACCGCCTCGTGCTGCAGGAGGAAGTCGACCGCGCCCGCGAGGTCGGTCGCCGCCTTCGTGACGGGCAGCTCCTGCATGAGCTGGCCCGCCTCGTCGGAGTCGTGAGTCGTCGCCCCGCCGTACAGGTCGGGGGCGAGCGCGACGAAGCCCTCGCGCGCGAACCGGTCGGTGACGTCCTTGATGTGCTCGGTGAGGCCCCACCACTCCTGGATGACGACGAGCCCGGGGCCGGACCCGCCCTCCGGCACGGCGAGGTAGCCGTGGGCGGTGCCGCCGTTGGAGGGGAAGCTGACGTTCTGGTGCGGGTTCTCGGCCGCGGTGCTGGAGTCGGTCACCCGCCCGACGGTAGATCGAGGCGCGCGCCGCGGCACGACGGAGGATGCTGTGGGCCGTGGACGTCGCCCGCGCACCGGACGCCGGTGAGGTCGCGTACGGCACCCGGCAGGGGACGGGCCTGCTCGCGGCGGTCATCCTCGGCTCCACGATCGCGTTCCTGGACTCGACGGTCGTCAACGTCGCGCTGCCCCGCATCGGCGAGGACCTCGACGCGAGCTTCGCCCAGCTGCAGTGGGTGGTGACCGGCTACACGCTCACGCTGGCGGCGTTCATCCTCGTCGGCGGCTCGCTGGGGGACCACGTCGGTCGCCGGAAGGTCTACGTGTGGGGCATCGCCGGCTTCGCGGTGACGTCGCTGCTGTGCGCACTCGCCCCCACCGCGAACCTGCTCGTGGCCGCGCGGGTGCTGCAGGGCGTCGCGGGCGCGCTGCTGACCCCGGGCTCGCTCGCGGTCATCCAGGCGAGCTTCCGGCCCGCCGACCGCGGGCGCGCCATCGGCACGTGGGCGGGTGTGGGGGCTGCCGCACCGGCCCTCGGCCCGGCCCTCGGCGGCTGGCTCGCCGAGTACGACTGGCGCCTCGTCTTCCTCGTCAACCTGCCCATCGCGGTCGTCGCCCTCGTCCTCACCGCCCGCTTCGTGCCGGAGAGCCGGGACCCCGCCTCGGCGCCGCACCTCGACTGGACGGGCGCCGTCCTCGCGGTCGTCGCGCTGGCCGCGCTCACGGTCGCGCTCACGGGCGCCGGGCGCGGCGAGGGCAGCGAGCTGCTCGCCTCGGCCGCGCCCGTGGCCGGGGTCGTCGCCGTCGTGTCCGGCGTCGCGTTCGTGTGGTGGCTGCGGCGGGCGAGCGCCCCGATGGTGCCGCCGTCGCTGTTCGCCAACCGCACGTTCACGGTGACGAACCTGCTCACCCTGGCGGTGTACGCCGCGCTGGGGGCGATGTTCTTCTTCCTCGTCATCCAGCTGCAGACCTCGCTGGGGTACCGCCCGCTCGTGGCCGGCCTCGCCGGTCTGCCGTCGACGCTGCTCATGGTGTTCCTGTCCGAGAGGGCCGGGGCGCTCACCGACCGGGTCGGGCCGCGGCTGCCGCTGGTCACGGGCCCGCTCGTGGCGGCGGTCGGGGTCGCGTGGCTCGCCTTCGTGTCGGAGGGCGACTCGTACTGGACGGCGGTCCTGCCCGGCGTGCTGCTGTTCGGGCTCGGCCTCGTCCTCATCGTCGCGCCGCTCACCACGACGGTGCTCGCCGCCGCCCCGGACCGGTACACGGGGACCGCGAGCGGCGTGAACAACGCGGTGAGCCGTGCGGGCGGTCTGCTCGCCGTCGCGGCGCTGCCGGGGCTGGTCGGGCTCGGTCAGCAGGACTACGCGGACCCCGACGCGCTGACCGCGGGCTACCGTGCGGCCATGCTCATCTCCGCCGGCCTGCTGGTCGCCGGCGGTCTCAGCGGGCTGCTCGTGCCGGGTCGGCTGCACGAGTGCCGCCCGGCCGACGGGGACGAGCGGTGACCGCGTCGGTCGGCGTCATGCTGCCCCGCGAGGTCCCGCCGGGCGACGTGGTCCGCGTGGCGCGGGCGTGCGAGGCCGCGGGGTTCGACGAGGTGTGGGTCGTCGAGGACTGCTTCTTCACCGGCGGCGTGTCGACGGCCGCCCTCGCGCTCGCGGCGACGGAGCACGTCGTCGTCGGGATCGGGATCCTGCCGGCGGTCGCACGCAACGCCGCCTTCGCGGCGATGGAGCTCGCGACGCTCGCGGGTGCGTTCCCCGGCCGCGTGCACGCGGGCCTCGGGCACGGCGTCGCGTCGTGGGTCGAGCAGGTAGGCGCCACGCCGGCCTCGTGGCTCACGACGCTGCGGGAGACGACCGACGCCGTCCGGGCCCTGCTCGCCGGCGAGGAGGTCCGCACGCAGGGGCAGGTCGTCGCCCTCGACGCCGTCCGACTGTCGTTCCCGCCGGCGGTCGTCCCGCCGCTCAGCCTCGGTGTGCGCGGGCCCCGATCGGTGCGGCTCGCGGGCGAGAGCGCGGACGGCCTCATCCTGGCGGAGCCGACGCCGCCGGCGTACGTCGCCTCCGCTCGGGCCCGGCTCGACGAGGCGGCGACCGGGTCGACCCGGCCGGGCGACCGGCGGCTCACGACGTACACGTGGGCGCTGACCGGGGCGCACGTGACGGACGAGGAGCGCGACGCCGTGCTCCGGGAGCGCGTGCTCGGTGCACTCCGCGACGGCGGCATCGAGGCGCACCTCGCCGACCTGCCCGAGGACGTCCGGGCGCACCTCGACCGCGTCGCCGACGGTTCGGCGGAGCTCTCGGACGAGGCGCTCGACCTGCTCGTGCTGCGGGGCGACGACGGCGTGCGCGACGGCGTCCGCGCGCGTCACGCCGCCGGGGCGGACAGCGTCGTGCTGATCCCGCCGCGGGTGACGGACGGTGTCGACGTGGTGCTGGCCGACGTCGCCGCCCTCGGTGAGGCCGTGCTGCTGGCCGGACTCGGTCGCCCACGACCGTCCTGAGGCGGGCCCGTCCGACGACCGCTCACACACGACCGTGTCGCGCGCGACTGAGTCGAGCACGACCGTCCTGAGGCGGGCCTGTTAGACGGCCGCTCACGCACGACCGTGTCGCGCACGACCGACCGGACCAGACTCCGCTCCCCGCTCGCTCACGCACGACCGTGTCGCGCACGACCGACCGGACCAGACTCCGCACCCCGCTCGCTCACGCACGACCGTGTCGCGCACGACTGAGTCACGCGCGACTGAGTCACGCGCGACTCAGTCGCGCACGAGACAGTCGTGCGTGAGCCATCCGGCGCAGGGGGTGCCTCCAGGTGGTCGTGCACGACCGACCTCGGGGGGCAGGTCCGGCAGCGGCCCAGCCGTCACGAGCCGGCAGCCGCGTCCCCGCCCGAGGTCACGTCCACGTCGAAGCCGGCGGACGGCCACCGGCGGCGCGGCGGGTCGGGCAGCCACCCTTCGAGCAGGATCGAGCTGCGGAGCCGCTCGCACACCTGCTCCAGCCGCGCGAGGAGCTCGTCACGCTCGTCGGCCGTGAGCCCGTCGGCCCGCTCGGTGGCGGCCAGGGCGGTCTCGACCACCTCGCGCAGCGGCTCGGCGGCGTCGGTGGGCGACACGATGAGGCCGCGGGCGTCGAAGGCCGACGGCTCCCGGTGGACGAGCCCGCGCTCGTGCAGCCGGCGCAGCACCGGCGACACCGTCGCCGACGACAACCCCAGGTTCTCGCAGACCGCCCCGACCGGGATGCCGTCAGGCTGTCGCCACAGCGTGGCCATCACCGCCACCTGCGCGAAGGTCAGGCCCGCACCACGCGCGGCCTGCCGGACGTGCGCCGACGCGGCGCGGGCGGTGTGCTGCAGCTGCTGCGGCAGCCACAGCTGCTCCGGGAGGTAGGCGAGTCCGATCGGCATCAGAAGACGCTGGCACGCCACGTGAGAGCGCGTCGGCCGTCGTCCACAGGCTCGCCGTCCACGCGGTGTCCTGGCCTGGTGTGGACACGTCGCACGCGCCAGGATCGACGTCATGGCCGACCACCCGCGCGCAGGACAGCCCGCCCAGCCCGAGGACCTCGTCGACGTGGCGCACCTCGTGACGAGCTACTACGCGCTGACGCCCGACCTCGACGACCCCGGCCAGCGGGTCGCGTTCGGCACGTCCGGGCACCGCGGCAGCAGCCTGCAGACGGCGTTCAACGAGCAGCACATCGTCGCGACGACGCAGGCGATCGTCGAGTACCGCCGTGAGCAGGGCATCGCGGGGCCGGTCTTCCTCGGCCGCGACACGCACGCGCTCAGCGAGCCGGCGTGGGTGAGTGCCCTGGAGGTCCTCGCCGCGGCCGACGTCGCGGTCCTCGTCGACGCCGCCGACCGGTACACGCCGACCCCGGCCGTGAGCCACGCGATCCTGCGGCACAACCGCGGCAAGGCCGACGACGACGCGAGCCGCGCGGACGGCATCGTCGTGACGCCGTCTCACAACCCGCCCGCCGACGGCGGGTTCAAGTACAACCCCCCGCACGGCGGCCCCGCCGGCTCCGACGCGACGGGCTGGATCGCGGACCGCGCCAACGAGATCCTTCGCGAGGGCGGCGGCCGCGCCGACGCCGTCCGGCGGGTGCCGTTCGAGCGGGCCCGGCAGCACGCGGGCACGTACGAGTTCCTGGCGCGCTACGTCGAGGACCTGCCGGCCGTCCTCGACCTCGACGCCGTCCGCGACGCCGGGGTCCGCATCGGTGCCGACCCGCTCGGTGGCGCGGCCGTGGACTACTGGGGCGCTATCGCGGAGACCCACCGCCTCGACCTCACGGTCGTCAACCCGCTCGTCGACCCGACGTGGCGCTTCATGACGCTCGACCGGGACGGGAAGATCCGCATGGACTGCTCGAGCCCGTGGGCCATGGCGAGCCTGCGCGAGCGCATGGCCGGCGGCGAGGGCGGGCGCGCGCCGTTCGACGTCGCGACCGGCAACGACGCCGACTCCGACCGTCACGGCATCGTGACGCCCGACGGCGGTCTCATGAACCCCAACCACTTCCTCGCCGTCGCGATCGAGCACCTGTTCTCGCGCCGCTCGTGGGGCGACGACGTGGCGGTCGGCAAGACCCTCGTCTCCAGCTCCGTCATCGACCGGGTGGTCGCCGGGCTCGGCCGCCGCCTGCTCGAGGTGCCCGTCGGGTTCAAGTGGTTCGTGCCCGGCCTGCTCGACGGCAGCGTCGGGTTCGGCGGCGAGGAGTCGGCCGGGGCGAGCTTCCTGCGGACGGACGGCACGGTCTGGACCACCGACAAGGACGGCATCCTCCTCGCCCTGCTCGCGAGCGAGATCACGGCCGTCAGCGGCGCGAGCCCGTCCGCGGCGTACGCCGACATCGAGCGCCGCCACGGCGCGCCGGTGTACGCACGCGTCGACGCCCCCGCCGACCGCGACCAGAAGGCAAAGCTCGCGCGCCTCAGCGCCGACGACGTCAGCGCCACCGAGCTCGCGGGCGACCCCGTGACCGCCGTCCTCACCGAGGCGCCGGGCAACGGCGCGGCGCTCGGCGGGCTCAAGGTGACGACGGAGAACGCGTGGTTCGCCGCCCGTCCGTCCGGCACCGAGGACGTCTACAAGATCTACGCCGAGTCCTTCCGCGGCGAGGACCACCTGCGGCAGGTGCAGGACGCGGCGCGCGACCTCGTGGGCCGCGCGCTGGCCTGACCGCCTCCTGGCGGGCGCCCCGGCTGAGCGCGTGCGTCACTGGGACATGGCACGCAGCAAGGAGCAGAAGTACACCGACCCCGACCTGCGCGAGCGGCTCAAGAAGGAGATCACCGAGGGCGACCGCGGCGGTCGGCCGGGGCAGTGGAGCGCCCGCAAGGCGCAGCTGCTCGCGCACGAGTACGAGAAGGCGGGCGGCGCGTACCGAGGTGGCAAGGACGACAGCCAGAAGCACCTCGAGCAGTGGACCGACGACGAGTGGCAGACCGCCGACGGCGACGAGCGCGCCCGCCACGGCGAGGAGACCGAGCGGTACCTGCCGAAGGGGGCGTGGGAGAAGCTGTCGCCGGAGGAGAGGCGGGCGACCGAGCGGCGCAAGCGGAAGGGCTCGAAGCGCGGCGAGCAGCACGTGCCCAACACCAGCAAGGCGAAGGACGCGGGCCGTCGCGCCCGCACCCACGAGCCGTTCGACGGCTACGACGACCTCACCGTCGACCAGGTCAAGCGGCGCCTGGACGAGCTGGACGACGCCGCGCTCGAGCGGCTGCAGACGTACGAGCGCGACCACAAGGACCGCTCGACCCTGCTGTCAGCCGTCCGGGGCCGCCTCGGCTGAGACGGCCCCGGCACGTCGTCACCAGATGCGGACGCGCTCCGTCGGGTCGAGCCACAGCCCGTCACCCGGCTCGGTGCCGAACGCCGTGTGGAAGGCGTCGACGTTGCGGACCACGTTGGCGCGGAACTCCGCGGGCGAGTGCGGGTCGATCGTGATGCGACGCCGCACCTCCTCCGGCCGGGTCACCTGCTGCCAGATGTGGCCGAAGCCGACGAAGAAACGCTGCTCGCCGGTCAGCCCGTCGACGACGGGCGCCTCCTGGCCGCCGAGCGAGATGCGGTAGGCGTGCAGCGCGACCTCGGCGCCGCCGAGGTCGCCGATGTTCTCCCCGAGGGTGAACGCGCCGTTGACGTGCGTGTCCGGCGCCTCCTCCGGCGAGAACGCGTCGTACTGGGTCACGAGCGCCTTCGTCCGCTCCTCGAAGCGCTCGCGGTCCTCCTCCGTCCACCAGTCGACGAGCGCGCCGGTGCCGTCGTAGCGGGACCCCTGGTCGTCGAAGCCGTGGCCGATCTCGTGGCCGATGACCGCGCCGATGCCGCCGTAGTTGTACGCGTCGTCGGCCTCGAGGTCGAAGAACGGCGGCTGGAGGATCGCCGCCGGGAACACGATCTCGTTGAGCGCCGGGTTGTAGTACGCGTTGACGGTCTGCGGCGTCATGAGCCACTCGTCGCGGTCGATCGGCGCACCGAGCTTCTCCAGCTCGCGCACGGTCTCCGCGGCCGTCGCCCGGCGCACGTTGCCGAGCAGGTCGCCCGCCTCGATCTCGACGGCCGCGTAGTCGCGCCACCGGACCGGGTAGCCGATCTTCGGGGTGAACTGCCGCAGCTTCTCCTGCGCGCGCGCCTTGGTCTCCGGCGACATCCAGTCCAACCCGTCGATGCGCTCGCGGTAGGCGGCGATGAGGTTGTCGACGAGCTCGGTCATGCGCCGGTGCGCGGCCGGCGGGTAGTGCCGCTCGACGTACAGCTCGCCGACGGCCTCGCCGAGCACCCCCTCGACGAGCGAGACGCCGCGCTTCCAGCGCTCGCGGATCTGCGGGACGCCGGACAGCGTCGTGCCGTAGAAGGCGAAGTTCTGCGCGACGAGCGCGTCGGGCAGGTAGGCGGCCATCGAGGTGACGACGCGCCACCGCAGCCACGTGCGCCAGTCCTCCAGCGGCAGCTCGCGCAGCGCGGCGGCCAGGCCCTCGAGCGCCTCGGGCTCGCCCACCACGACCTCGGCGCGGCCGGCCTCGGGCACCCCGACGCCGTCGGCCCAGTGCCGCCAGCCCGGCAGGAGGTCGTCGAGCTTCTCGCCCGTGCGCAGGTTGTACGTCTTCACCGCGTCGCGGGAGGCGACGGTGTCCCAGTGCGACGCGGCGACCCGGGTCTCCAGCGCGAGCACTGTGCGCGCGGCCGCCTCGGCCGCCTCGCCCTCGGCGACGCCGGCGAGGGTGAGCATGCGCGCGACGTGGTCGGGGAAGGCGTCGCGGATGGCCGCGTGCTGCTCCTCCCGGTAGTACGACTCGTCCGGCAGGCTGATGCCGCCCTGGGACAGGTGGAGCAGGTAGCGGGTGGGGTCGCCCTTGTCGACCCACACGTAGGAGCCGAAGGCGCCGCCGATGCCCTCGCGCTCGAGCTCGCCGAACAGCCGCAGGAGGCCCTCGACGTCCTCCGCCGCGTCGACGCGGGCGAGCACGGGCCGCAGCGGCTCGGTGCCGAGCGCCTCGATCCGCTCCGTGTCCATGAAGCTCGCGTACAGGTCGCCGACCTTCTGCGCGTTGGAGCCCGGCTCGGGCTGCGACGCGGCGGACTCCTCGATGATGGTGCGGACGTCGGCCTCCGACTGCTCGCGGAGCAGGTAGAAGCTGCCGTGGGCGGCCCGGTCGGAGGGGATCTCCGCCGTCTCGAGCCAGCGGCCGTTGACGTGGCGGAACAGGTCGTCCTGCGGGCGGACCGAGGGGTCGAGGTGGGCGAGCGGGCCCGTCGCCTCGGGGGTGCTGTCGGGGGCCGTGGTCTCCGTCGTCACGCGACCATCGTGCCCCACGCCCCGGACACGCGCGCCGAGGTGCCGCCCCGCCCGCGGGACCGCACCGTGGAGGCGTGGACGACCAGCAGCGCACGGGCCCCGCCGACGTGGACCTCGGCGAGCCGCTCGCGGTCGACGTCCCCGCCGTGCCCCACGACGCGAGCGGGGAGGTCGTCGAGACCCGCGACCTCACGGCCCTGGCGCCGCCCGCCCGGCCGGCCCGCCGGTGGACCCCGAAGCGGGTCGTGGTCACCCCGGCGGCGCTCGAGCACCCCCACGGGGTGTGCATCGTGGAACGGGTCGAGGCGCTCGGCCTCGAGGTCGAGCGGCTGAGGTCGAACCGGCTGACGGGCGTGCGCGGGGCGAGCGACCGGGAGACCTACGCGCGGGCGAAGTCGACGATGGCCGTCGTCGTGAGCCCGCCGTCGCGCCGCGACCTGCAGCCGATCGCCCCGAGCGCGGACTGGCGCGTCGACCTCGCCGAGGGCTGCCCCGCCCACTGCCAGTACTGCTACCTCGCGGGGTCGCTGTCCGGCCCGCCCGTCACGCGCGTGTACGCCGACCTCGACGACATCCTCGCCGGGCTCGAGCCCTACCTCGGCCGCGGGACCGTCACGAGCCGGCGCGAGCACCGCGCGCACGAGGGCACGACCTTCGAGGCGTCCTGCTACACCGACCCGCTCGCGCTGGAGCACCTCACGGGCTCGTGGCGGCGCGCGGTCGAGTTCTTCGGCGACTGGGACGCCGACGTCCAGCTGCGGTGGACGACGAAGTACGCCGACGTCGACGACTTCGTCGGACTGCCGCACGCCGGGCGCACCCGGGTCCGCTTCAGCGTCAACTGCCTGCCGGTCACCGAGCGGGTCGAGGGCGGGACGGCGCGGCTGGAGGACCGGCTCGCCGCGCTGCGCCGGCTCGCGCTCGACGGCTACCCCGTGGGCCTGACGATGGCGCCGCTCATGCCGGTCGAGGACTGGCGGACCCACTACGGGCACCTGCTCGACCTCGTCGAGGCCGCCGTCGACGCCGTGCCCGACCTCGACCTCACCGCCGAGCTCATCACGCACCGCTTCACGCCGGGCAGCCGCGACGTGCTCCTCGGCTGGTACCCGCGCACCCGCGTCGACATGGACCCCTCGCGCCGCACGGAGAAGCGCGGCCGGTACGGCTCGCTGAAGTACGTCTACCCGAAGGACGTCATGGCTGAGCTGCGGACCTGGTTCGAGGCCGAGCTCGCGCGCCGCCTGCCCGGCCTGCGGGTCCTGTACTGGACGTGAGAAGCCTGCCCGGGGGCGCACCTCGTGAGCAGGCGTGTGCCCCCAGTGGGGGTACACGCCCGACGACGGACCTCAGCCGCCGAGCCCGCCCTCCCGTGCCCGCACGATGAGGGCCGACCGGTCCCGCACCGCGAGCTTCGCGGTGATCGCCGCGACGGTGTTCCGCACGGTCTTGTCGGCCAGGACCAGCCGTCGCGCGACCGAGGCGTTGTCGAGGCCGCGCGCGACGAGGTCGAGCACCTCCCGCTCGCGGGCCGTCAGCTCGGGGAACGGAACCGGACCACCGACCGCGGCGGTACGCGCACCCGACAGGTACGCGAGGGTTCGCGCGGCGACCTCGGGCCCGAGGATGACCTCGCCGTTCGCGACGGCGCGCACGGCGCGCTCCACCTCGGTCGGGCTCGCGCTCTTCAGCAGGTAGCCGCGGGCCCCCGCGCGGATGGCCGCGACGAGGTTGTCGTCGTCCTCGTGCATGGTGACGACGAGGACGGCGACGTCCGGCCGGGCCCGGACCAGGTCGCGTGTCACCTCGATGCCGGAGCCGTCGCCGAGGTCGACGTCCATGAGGACGACGTCGAGGTCGGGCGTCGCGGTCTCGTCGAGGACGTCGGCCGCCTGCGCGGCCGAGGCGGCCTGGCCGACGACGGCGACGCCGTCGAGGCTGCCGAGCAGGCTCACCATCCCGAGCCGGAAGACCGGGTGGTCGTCGACGACGGCGACCCGGACGTCCTCGCTCACGCCGGCCACGGCAGCTCCGCCGCCACCCGGGTGCCGCCGCCCGGCGCCGCGCCGAGGCGCAGCGTGCCGCCGACCTCCTCCGCGCGCTCCCGCATCGACGACGTGCCGACGCCCGGCACCGCGCGGTCACCGATGCCCGTGCCGTCGTCGTCGACGTGCACGAGGAGCCGGTCGTCCTCGCGGCGCAGCCGGACGGTGGCGCACGAGGCGCCGCTGTGCCGGGCGACGTTCGTCACCGCCTCCACGACGATGCCGTAGGCGGTGACGGCGAGCGGCCCGCGCAGCGCGGACGTCGCGGGGTCGAGGTCGAGCCGCACGTCGAGACCGCCGGTCGCGTGGCGGGCCGCGAGCTCGGTGAGCGCGGGCAGGAGCCCCAGCTCGTCGAGCGCGGGCGGCAGCAGGTCGCGGGACAGGGTGCGGACGTCCTGCACCCGCTCGTCGAGCTCGGCCTGCAGCGCCTCGAGCAGGTCGGCCGCGGCCGCCGGGTCCTCACGCACGACGTTGCGCGCCGCACCGATGCCGAGCCGGATACCCGCGAGCGACGGCCCGAGGCCGTCGTGCAGCTCGCGGCGCAGCACGCGGCGCTCGGCCAGCCGGGCCTCGGTCACCTTCTCCCGGGCCGTCTCGAGGTCGCGCGCGGCCACGGTGAGCGCCACGCCCGCCGCGACGACGCCGGCGAGGTCCGCGAGCGCCGCCCGGCCCCGGGCGTCGAGCCGCTCCCCGCCGGGGGCGGTGACGTCGAGGCGCCCCACGGGCGCGCCGCGGTGCTGCAGGGGGACGCCGAGGGTGTCCGGGCCGGGCGACGGGCGGCCGCGGCGGAGGACCTCCTCACCGTCGACGACGAGCACGGCGCCGTCGAGCCGGAGGGCGGCGACGACGCCGTCGACGAGCCCCTCGAGGAGGTCCTCCGTCGACGACGCGGCGCCCAGGGAGGCACCGAGGCGGCGGACCGCCTGCGCGGGGTCGTGCGCGTCACCGTGGACGAGCCGGTCGACGCGGCGCTGCAGCCACAGCCGCGACGGCTGGACCGCGGCCACGACCGCGGCGGCCGCCGCGAGCTGGCCGAGGCCGGTGCCCGGCACGAGCGCACCGACGAGCGCCGTGACGACGACGTAGGCGAGGACGAGCACCGCGGTCAGCGCGCCCGCCAGGACCGCGCGGGACAGAGCGAGGTCGAGCCCCCACAGCCGGCGGCGCAGGACCACGACCATGACGGCGCCGGGCAGCAGCACCTGGCTCACCAGGTGCAGCGACGGGACGACCGCGACGGGCACGACGCCGAGCAACGGCGGCACGGCGAAGGGGACGAACGAGACGGCGACCGTCGCCGTGCCGAGCGCCAGCCAGACGTACGGCGTCCGCTGGCCGGGCGGCAGGTCACGACGCCGGCGCACGCACGCCCACGCGGCGACCAGCCCCAGGACGACCGCCACCGCGGTGAGAGCCGAGAAGGCGAGGAAGGCGGCACCGGTCTCGGGCAGGAACTGGATCCCGAGCACGAGAGACGTCACGAACAGGCCCGCGCCCAGTCCCGCACGACCCGCCCGGTCGGGCGGCCACGAGCCGTCCTCCCGTACCAGCCACGGCAGCACGAGGAACATCGCGAACGTCCCGGGGAGCCACGCGGTGCTGAAGAGCCGGTACACGGCATCCTGCGCGGGCAGCCCTCCGACCTCCCGCCCGAGGGCGTCGTAGCCGTAGCCGAGGCACGCGAGCGCGCCACCGACGGCGGCCAGTGACATCAGGACGGCGACGGGGTGCACGACCCGCCACAGCACGACGGCCCCGACGGCACCGAAGACGACGGCGACGGCGAGGTCGACGGCGTAGAAGATCAGGTCCTCCCCGGGCCGGAGGGCGGCGCCGAGCAGGAGGAGGAGCGACAGGACCCCGGTCCCCCAGGCGAGGACGAGGGTCACGACGGCGGCCGCAGGCGCGCCACCGCGCCGGCCCTCGAGGAGGGCCGGCGCGGCGGTGGTGGTCCCGCTGCCGGCGGCGACGGTCGCTGTCATGGCGAGCGCAGCGTACGGACCGACCGGCGTCCCGGGAGAGGGTTTCGGCTCACGCTGCCCGACGGTCGCCGAGCGCGAGGCCGAGCATGGTGACCAGCAGCCAGACCGGACCCGTGAAGCCGGCCATGTACTGCAGGGGGCTGACGCCGAGGAGCAGCGTGAGGCCGCCGAGCACGAGGCCGACCACGCCGAGCCAGCGCGGCACCGCGCCGTGCCGCAGCGAGGCGACCGCGACGGCCACGCCGCTGATGCCGGCACCCACCCACAGCCACGGCACCGTGCCGACCCAGTGCCCGTAGAAGGCCACCGACTCCGGCACCACCCGGTCGGGCTCGCCGGCGGCGAAGATGAACTCCGTGTCGAGCGCGGAGCCCATGAGCGCGGCCGCCGCGACCAGGAGCAGGCCCGCGGCGGCGACCCCCGGGAGCAGGCTGGTGCCGGGCAGCGCGGTACGGAGGCGCCGGTGCAGACCGGCGGCGACGACGGGCAGGAGCACGAGCAGCGTCGTGGTCGTGAGGTGGAAGGCGAGCAGGGCCGGCACGAGGTCGCCCATGGCGGTCGTGATGGCCTCGGCGTCGCCGGCGGTGGCGTCGTCGTAGACCGGCGTCACGAGCAGGCTCATCTGGATCGCCGCGACGCCGAGGACGCCCGCGGCGACGCCCGTCCAGGCCCAGGCGCGGGGGCGGCGGGCTGCCGCGCGCGTCGAGGCGTCGGCGACCTCGTGAGCCGGTGACGGGACGGCGGGGTGGGCGGGGTGGGCGGCGGCGAAGGCGGCGGGGTTGGCGGTGGTGCTCATGGCGTGGTGTCTCCTCGTGAGAACCGGGCGGACCGGGCGGTCCGCGTCGAGGAGGACTCTGCGGCGCCCGGTGTCCCGGGTCCCAGGGTCGTGGTGCCCGACCTTCCGGGCGGATGTCCAGGGCGCCCGGCGCTAGCGCAGCGGGACGGGCGGCTGCGCCCACGGCGGCGCCGGGTCGGTGCGGACCTCGGCGACCCACTTGACCCACGCGAACCCGCGCTGGTCGGGCACGACGAGGCGGACAGGGCCGCCGAGGACGACGTCGAGCGGCGCGTCGGCCATGTCGGTCGCGAGCAGCAGGTCGTCGAGCTCGGCGATCGGGAACCGGCGGGCGTAGCCGGTGCGGGAGCGGACGAGGGCCGACCGGTCGCCCGGGGCGGGCCGCACGAGCGCGGCGAGCGGCACGCCCGTCCACGGCTGCTCGCTCGCCCAGCCGGAGGTGCAGTCGATGACGACGGTTCGTCTCGTGCGCTCCGCCGAGCCGGCGAGGTCGGTGACGGGCACGGTGCGGGTGCCGTCGGCGTCCGTCAGGTCGACATGCCAGATCACCGGGTCGGCGTCGGCGCGGGCCGGCGTGCTGTCGAACAGCCAGATGGTCGGGCGCGGCCGCGGCAGCAGGTACGAGCCGGTGGGGCGGCGCGCCTCACCGGGCAGGGCGAGCGCGGTGGTGGCGGTGCTCGTCGCGAGCCACATCGCCCCGGCGCCGAGCGCGACGCCACCGGCGCGCAGCGCGAGCCGCCGGTCGAGGTCGGTGCGCCGCAGCGGCTGCCGACGGGCCAGCGCGTGCCACACGAGCAGCGCGGCGACGGTGAAGCCGGACGCGACGTGCCACCACATCATCAGCTGCCCACCCGCGGCCGTCGCCAGCCCCGTCGCGTGGAGGACGCCCGTGACGAGGGCGAGGACCGTCACGGCGAGCAGCAGCAGCGACAGCCAGCGGGTGCGGCGCCCGCGCGCCAGCCCGGAGCGGACGACCGGCGTCTTCCACGGCACGAGCAGCAGAAGGAGCAGCCCTGCGGCGCCGTGCACGGCGACGACCCAGCGGCCGGCGTCCGTCACGACGAACCACGTGAGCAGCCCGGTGAGCAGCGCGACGGCCGTCGCGACGAGCAGCAGCCAGTTGCTCACGCGGCGCGGCAGACCCCGCCGTCGCGTCGCCGCCGCCATGCGGCACGGTAACCCGCGCTCGACGACACGAACGCAGACGCACGCGCCGTACGTCGACACGAACGCAGACGGATGTGGTCCCTCAGTCGCGGCGCCGCCGGGAGTCGATGACGCCGGTGTCGAAGCCCGCGAGGTGCAGGCCGCCGTGGAACCGGGCGTGCTCGATCTTGAGGCAACGGTCCATGACGACGTCGAGGCCGGCCGCCTCGGCGCGGCGGGCGACGCCCTCGTGCCAGAGCCCCAGCTGCAGCCACAGCGTCTGCACGCCCTCGTCGAGGGCGAGGGTCTCCTCCAGCACCGCCGGCAGGTCGTCGTGGCGGCGGAACACGTCGACCAGGTCGGGCACCCCGGGCAGCTCGGCGAGCGAGGAGTACACGGGCCGGCCGAGGATCTCGCGCACGTTCGGGTTGACGAACCACACCTCGTACGGCGAGGTGGACAGCAGGTACGTCGAGACGAAGTACGACGCGCGCGACGGCTTGTCGCTGGCGCCCACCACGGCGACGGTCCGGGTCCGGCGCAGGATCGCCTGGCGCTGCTGCGCGCTCGGGCCGCTCCACGTGCGCTCGTCGCGCGGGGTCGCGCTCACGACGCCACCGCCGAGGTGCCGCCGTCGACCTCGTCGGGCGGGGGCGCGGCCGACGCGCTCGCCACGTCGCCGCGCACGGCCGCGTCGAGGGCCTGGTCGAGGTCCCACAGCACGTCGTCGACGTCCTCCAGCCCGACGCTGATGCGGATGAGGTCCGGCGAGACGCCGCCCGCGGCGAGCTGTTCCTCGCTCAGCTGCTGGTGCGTCGTGGACGCCGGGTGCAGCACGAGGGTTCGGGCGTCGCCGATGTTCGCGAGGTGGCTGCACAGCCGCACCGAGGAGATGAACCGCTCGCCGGCCTCGCGCCCGCCGCGCACGCCGAAGCTGAAGACGGCCCCGGGACCCTCGGGGGTGTAGCGCTCGGCGCGCTCGTGGTCGGGGTGCGACGGCAGGCCGGCGTAGCGGACCCAGCTGACGCGCTCGTCGGCCTCGAGCCACTCGGCGACCCGGCGCGCGTTGGCGGCGTGCTCGCGCATGCGCTGCGGCAGCGTCTCCACGCCCTGCAGCAGCAGGAACGCCGAGTGCGGGCTGAGCGACGCGCCGATGTCGCGCAGCTGCTCGCTGCGCAGCTTCGTGAGGAAGCCGTACTCGGCGAAGTTGCCCCACCAGCGCAGGTCGCCGTAGCTCGGCACGGGCTCCGTCATGGAGGGGAACTTCCCGTTGTCCCACGGGAAGCGGCCGGAGTCGACGACGACCCCGCCGAGGGTGGTGCCGTGGCCGCCGATGAACTTCGTCGTGGAGTGGATGACGATGTCGGCGCCGTGCTCGATCGGCCGGCACAGGTACGGCGTGACGGTCGTGGCGTCGACGACGAGAGGCACGCCGTGGGCGTGGGCGACCTCGGCGAGACCCGCGACGTCGGCGACCTCGCCGCCGGGGTTGGCGACGACCTCGGCGAAGACGAACCGGGTGCGGTCGGTCATCGCGGCGGCGAAGTCGGCGGGGTCGCCGCCGCGCACGAAGGTCGTGTCGACCCCGAAGCGGCGCAGCGTGACGTCGAGCTGGGTGATCGTCCCGCCGTACAACGACGCGCCCGCGACGACGTGGTCGCCGGCGCCGGCGAGCGCGGCGAAGGTGATGAACTCCGCGGCCTGCCCCGACGCGGTCGCGACGGCCCCGAGGCCGCCCTCCAAGGAGGCGAGCCGCTCCTCCAGCGCCGACACGGTCGGGTTGCCGATGCGGGAGTAGATAAGGCCGTACTTCTGCAGCGCGAAGAGGTTGGCGGCGTCGGCGGCGTCCTCGAACACGAAGCTCGTCGTCTGGTAGATCGGCACCGCCCGCGCGCCCGTCGTGGGGTCCGGCGCGCCGCCGGCGTGCAGGGCGCGGGTGCGGAACCCGAACTGCCGCTCGCTCATGCGCCAAGCGTGCCACCGGTGGGCGCCGCACCGGCCGGCCGGTCCACGCGGCCGGGACGTCGACGCCGACCGGACCGGCGAGGGTCGTGCGTGAGGCCGTATGCCCCCAATGGGGGCATACGCCTCGCCCGACTCGGGTGCCTCGCGCCGCGCCGTCGTCCGCGCAGTGTCCGGCCCCTCCCCTACCGTCCGCGGGCATGGCGCTGCACATCAACTCCGTGACCGTCGACTCCCTCGACCCGGCCGCGCAGGCGCGGTTCTGGGTGGAGGCCCTCGGCTGGCACCTCGTCCACTCCGCCGAGGACGGCAGCGCGGCCGTCATCGCGCCCGCCGCGACGCGGGAGGAGGGCGGCAAGGCGTTCCCCGTCATGTTCTGGCGCGTGCAGGACGCGAAGTCGGCGGGCAAGAACCGCTGGCACTTCGACCTCGCACCGGACGACCAGGACACCGAGGTCGCACGCCTGGAGGCTCTCGGCGCGCGTCGCGCGGACATCGGGCAGGGCGGCGACGAGCACGTCACGTGGCTCGTGATGGCCGACCCCGAGGGCAACGAGTTCTGCGTGCTGAGCAGCCTCCCGACGGGTGCGCCGGGCGGTTCGGAGGGCGCCGCACCCTAGCCGTGCCCGACCGGTCGGTAAAGCCTTGTTCTCGCATGCGGTGACGCCTACGTTTCGCCCCACCTACCAGCGGAAGGCGACACGCATGTCGTTCTCCTCCGCTCCACCCCCGGCCGTCCCCGGGGACCCCGGTCACCGACGCCGACGCAGGTCCCGCACCCGCGTCGCCGTCGGCGTCACCGGTGCCCTCGTGGTGTCGGGTGCCGTCCTCGCCGTGCCCGCGGCGCAGGCCGGCCCGGTCAACGTCCTCGAGGTGCGCTCCGCCCAGGCGCGCACCTGCGCCGACGGTCCCGCCCGTGGCGCGGGCGTCGACTCCTACACCGTGACGGCCCCGACCAGCGGCCTCGTCGAGGCCGGCATCGCCGGTGCGGGCGACTGGGACCTCGCGGTCTTCGACGACGCGGGCGAGGTCGTCGCCGCGAGCGCCGGCTTCTCCGGCCGGGAGAAGGCCACGGGCTTCGTCGACGCCGGCACCGAGCTCACCGTGCAGGGCTGCCTGCTCAAGGGCAAGGGCGCCGAGGTCACCGTCGACCTCGCGTTCCTCGAGATCGAGGGTGAGCCGGAGACGTCGACGCTCGTCAGCGTCGAGACGCCGACGCGCAAGGACAAGGAGAAGCTGCAGCGCCTCGACCTCGACCTCACCGAGCACGGCACGCCGACGAGCATCGACGTCGTCCTGCACGGCAAGGCCGACAAGAAGGCGCTCGAGGCCGCGGGCTTCGACTACGACGTCGAGATCGCCGACCTGGGGGCGCAGTCCGCCGCCGACCGCCGCGCCGACGCGCAGTTCGCCGCCGCCAACGACTCGACGTCCCTCCCCAGCGGCCGCACCGAGTACCGGCGCCTCGCCGACTACGAGAGCGAGATGAAGCAGCTCGTCGCCGACCACCCGGGGATGGTCCGTCCCATCACGCTCGACGAGCCCACCGTCGAGGGCCGCATGGTCCACGGCATCGAGATCACGACCGACGTCGACCGCGTCCACGACGGGAAGCCCGTCTCCTCCACATGGGCCTGCACCACGCCCGCGAGTGGCCCTCGGGCGAGCACGCGATGGAGTGGGCGTACGAGCTGCTCAACGGCTACGGGAGCGACGAGGAGATCACCGACCTGGTCGAGGAGACCCGCACGATCATCGTGCCGGTCGTGAACCCCGACGGCTTCACCATCTCCCGCGAGGCGACGACGACCGACACGTTCGGCACGTTCTCGTACGACAACAAGCGGAAGAACTGCAAGATCTCCGCCAACACCCCGACGGCCCCGGTCAACTACACGACGGGCACGTGCGCGGCGAACAACGCCGGGCGCCTGCGTGGCACCGACCTCAACCGCAACTACGGCGGCCTGTGGGGCGGTCCGGGCGCCAGCACGAGCTGGTCGAGCGACACCTACCGCGGTGACGACCCGTTCAGCGAGCCGGAGACCCGCAACATCAAGAACCTCATCGGCACCCGCTCGGTGACGACGCTCATCACCAACCACACGTACTCCAACCTGTGGCTGCGCCCGCCGGGTGTCGCCGCGACCGGCGCCCCGCTCGAGGAGCCGATGTACAAGGAGCTCGGCGCGCGGGCGACCGCGCACAACGGCTACGCCAACATCCCGTCCTACGAGCTGTACGACACGACGGGCGGCACGGAGGACTGGGCGTTCTGGACGGCCGGCTCCATCGGCTTCACCCCCGAGATCGGCGACGAGAACTTCCACCCGGCCTTCGAGCGGGCGGTCGTCGCGGAGTACCTCGGTCTCGAGCCCGCGGCCGGCGCCGGCCTCGGTGGCAACCGCGCCGCGTACCTCGAGATGCAGCGTGCGACGGCCGACCCGGCCTACCACTCGCGGCTCGTCGGCACCATGCCCGCGGGCTGGTCGCTCGAGGTGAACAAGGAGTTCTTCACGAGCACGTCGCCGGTCATCGGTCGCGGCGGCGAGGTCATCCAGCTTCGAGGACTCGCTGTCGAGCCGCTACGACTCGACCGGCGGGCGCTTCGAGTTCGCGGTCAACCCGTCGACGCGTCCCATCGTGGCCGGCCGCGACGGCCGTGACCCGACGGCCCCCACGCAGCCGGACGTGACGCTGGCCAACCCGGAGGGCGTGCCCGCCGAGAACCGGGCGCTCAGCTTCGACGGTGCCTACGAGTCGGTCCCGGTCACGATCGAGGAGGGCTTCGACAACGCGTTCGCCGACCTCCGCTTCACGTGGGGCTCCGCCGCCGTGGCGGACTGGGACTTCTACCTCCTCGACGCTGAGGGCCAGGTGGTGGGCAGCGCGGCCACGGGCGGTCAGCCCGAGGTCATCACGTGGCGCGACCCGGTCCCCGGTGAGTACACGCTCGTCGTCTTCAACTACGACGGCGGGGCGGACGACGACTGGTCGGGCACGGTCACGTTCCGTGGCCCGACGCCTCGCGTCGTCAACGACCCGGAGGCGTGGACGCTCACCTGCACCGACCAGAAGGGTGAGGTCAAGGCCGTCAAGGAGGTCGTGGTCGGCCGCGGCGAGGTCGTCAACGTCGCGAACGTCTGCAACCCCGGCAGCCGGGCCGGCACGCCCCTCGGCTGAGCACCAGCACCGCAGCACCAGCACCAGCACCAGCACAGGGCCCGTCCGGCAGCAGCCGGGCGGGCCCCGTGCCGTGCGGGCCGACGCGCGGGCCGACGGGCCGCCCGGGGTCCGGGGCGGCCGGGGCCCTCAGGCGCAGGACGCGTCGATGAGCCCCTGCAGCGCCGCCCGCTCCGGCACCGGGACCGCGACCTCCACCAGCAGCGGCTCGGCGCCGTCGAGGCTCGCGCGCACCGGCACGAGGTAGCCCTTCTTGTCCTCGGCGACCGCGTGCGGGTCGCAGCGCGTCACCCGCACGCGCAGCGGCAGGCGGACGGTCTCCTCGGCCCCGGCGGCGAGCGAGGCGTCCGCGGCGGTCACGAAGGTGAACAGCGTGGTCGCGCCCTGGACGACCAGGGCGACCGGCCCGCCGCCCGGGACCGGTTCCGCGACGAGCGCGCCGAGCAGCGTCGGGGTGCCGTCGGGCAGCGGCCCGCCGTCCACCCACTCCGGGTCGGTCGACAGGCGCACGTGCTCGGCGACGGTGATGGCGGCGCACCGCCTCGCCTGCACCTCGGCGAGCACGTCGGCACCCGAGCCGTCGGCGAGCGAGCCGGTGGTGCCGCCCGCCCCGCCCCGGGCGGTGTCCAGCCGCACCACGTGCTCCTCGCCCGCCGCGTCGAGCACCGTGAGCTCGACGGCGACCGGCGCCTCGTCGCGCCCGTCGCAGGCGGCCCCGGGCAGGTCGACCGTGAGGTCGACGGTGAGACCCGGCCCCACGACCGAGTCCTTGTCCGCGACCACGGGCGCGGTGAAGGTCGCGGAGTCCAGCTGCACGCGGCGGACCGTCACGGGCTCCTCGCCCGGGTTGGTCACCTTCACCTGCAGCACGTCGCGCTGGGCGTCGCGGCGGTACTGCACGAGCGCCGCCCCGAGCTCCGTCGCGCCGACGGCGACAGGCGACGGGTCGGGTGACGGGGCGGAGGGTGAGTCGGACGGCGGAGCGGCACCGTCCGCGGCCGCGGTGCAGCCGGCCAGCAGCAGGCCGGCCGCGCACACGAGCGCCGCGCTCCTCACGCGCCGGATCGTAGGACCGGACGGGTCAGCGCCACGAGGGCCTCGGGGCGGGCGGCGGGCCCGGACGGTCGTCGTCGAGCACGTCCCCGCCCCCGAGCCGGTCCCGGACGGCGTCCTCGTCGAGCAGCCGGACGGGGGCGGCCGCGTCCCCGTGCAGGGCTCGCGCCCACGGCCCGGTGACCACGTCCTGCAGCGGCCGACCGGAGGCGACGAGGAGGACGTTGCCGGTGCGCCGGCCGCGCAGGACGGCCGGCTCCACGACGGCCACGACGTGCGGGAGCGCCGTCCGCAGCGTCGCGACCTCGGCGCGGCTGCGCGCGAGGTCGTGGGCGTCGGAGAGGTTGTGCACGATCACGCCGTCGGCGGCGAGCACCCGGGCGGCCGCCTCGACCCACTGCCGGGTGCGCAGCCGGTGCGGCACCTCGGCGTCGGCGAAGGCGTCCCGGACGAGCAGGGAGTACCCGCCGGCCCGCAGGCCGGCGAGCCCGTCACGGCCGTCCTCCGCCCGCACCTTCAGGTGCGAGGTGGAACGCAGCCCGAGGTGCTCCCGCACGAGCGCGAGCAGGGGGCCGTCGGGGTCGAGCACGACCTGTCGCGACCCCGGCCGGACCGCGGCGACGTAGCGGGCGAGCGTCGCCGCGCCGCCGCCGGCGTGGACGGTGTGCAGCGGCTCGCCGGCCGGGCGCAGGGCGTCGACGAGCGCGCCGACCCACCGGACGTACTCGAAGACGAGCACGGTGGGGTCCGCGAGGTCGACGTGGGACTGCGGCACGCCGTCGACGAGGAGGGTCCAGCCGGTGCCGCCGCGCGGCTCGTCGACCAGCGACGCGAGGCCGCCGTCG
Organism: Aquipuribacter sp. SD81; assembly: GCF_037153975.1. Lineage (NCBI taxonomy): Bacteria > Bacillati > Actinomycetota > Actinomycetes > Micrococcales > Intrasporangiaceae > Aquipuribacter > Aquipuribacter sp. SD81. The sequence continues at coordinate 112,265 of NZ_JBBAYJ010000005.1, read as the reverse complement.
ACCGGGACGGCGGTGACCCCCGACCCGCCGGCGGTCGCCCCGGACCGGCCCCGGCGGCTCAGCGGGTCCCGACCCGGTCCGTCCGGACCGCCGCCACGGCCCCGGGCCGCGGGGGACGCCGGTCGGAGGCGACGTAGGCCGCGCCGCCGGCCACAGCCGCGGCGGTCGCGACCGCCGGCCACGCACCGACGCCACGCGCCAGGACGTGGGAGCCGGCGAAGGCGCCGAGGTACACCGCCGTCAGCCCGACGGCCGTGACCGGACCGCTGCGCCGCCACCAGCGGACCGCGGCGAGGCCGCCGCCCACGAGCAGCACGACCCCTCCGGCCGCACGCACACCGGTCGCCTCCGCGACCGCGAAGCCGAGCACGAGGGAGGCGGCGGCCAGCGCGGCCGTGGTGGGACGGGGCCGCGGGTCGAGGGCGTTGCGCACCCGAGCAGGGTAGGTCGTGGCTTCAGCGCTCCCACACGGGCAGCTCGTCGAGGCGGTCCTCGACCACTGCCGCCGCAACCTCGTCGGCGGCGGCGGGACCGATCGTCCAGCCGGACCCGCCCCAGCCGTGGGCCACCACGACCGTGCCGCCGTGCCCGCCGGCGCGCTCCTCGAGCCGGCCCAGCGCCACCTCCGGGCGCACCGGGCGCAGCCCCCACCACGCCCCGGCGCCGTCGGGTCGCCACTCGGCGAGGGCAGGGAAACGCTCCTTCGCCGCGGCGAGGACCCGCGGCGCGGTGGCGCGGGCGCGCGCGGCGAGCAGCGACGGCTCGTCCCACGCCGCGGGGTCGTCGACCGGCAGGTACGTGCCGCCGACGTGCAGGTGCGCCTTGCCCGCGGTCGCGTGCGGGACGGTGTAGCTCGGGTGCTCCTCGTCGTCGTCGTCGATGACGGCGTGCTCGGCGTGCAGCCCCGGGGGCAGCGGGCCGGTGAGCAGCACCCCGAGCCGCGCGGCGAGGGAGCGGTCGCCGAGCGTGTGCGCGCCGAGGCCGAGGCAGGCGAGGGTGACGTCGGCGTCCGAGTCGGTGTGGAGGTCGACGAGGTCGGCGGTCGAGGCGAGCGGCTCGGCCAGCGTCACGCGGCGCACCCGAGGGTCGGCCGCGAGCTGCTCCGCCCACCGCGGCAGCAGCCCGCACGTGTGCCACAGCGGCCCCGGCTCGGCGAGCAGGCCGTGGGCGTGGGCCAGTCCGCTGTCGGCAGGCCGGACCACGTCGCCGGCGTACCCGGCGAGGGGCGCACGGTCGGACACGAGCAGCGCCCGGGTGGTGCCGAGGTGCGCGGCCACGACCGGGTGCCGGTCGGCGAGGCGCAGACCCACCGCGGGCGAGGCCGCCGACCACCCCACCGCCCGCGGGTCGGGCGAGGCGTAGCGCAGCGCGAGCCCGCCGGAGCGCGACGCGGTGGCAGAGCCGTCGCGGAGCACCGCCCACACGAGGTCGACCTCGCGCCCGTCCGTCTCGGACCGGTCGAGGACCAGCTGGGCGTGCAGCAGCCCGGCGACGCCGCCGCCGACCACGAGCACGCGCAGGGGAGGCCGGCTCACGTCACGGAGCGTAGTGGCGGCGGACCGGGTGCGGGGCGGTGTCGCGCGAGCCGTCAGACCGTGACGACCTCGAGGCCGCGGACCCCCTCGAGGGGGTCGAAGTCGCCGTCCTGCGTGACGACGGGCATGCTGTTCGCCACGGCGGTCGCCGCGATCCACAGGTCGTTGACGTTGACACGCCGGCCCCGCTCGGCCAGGTGCACCCGGAGCCGCGCCCACTCGGCCGCGACGGCCGCGTCGATCGGCAGCACCTCGACGTCGGCCACCGAGTCGAGGGTGGCGAGCCGGCGGGCCCGGGTGTCGACGTCCCGCGCAGCCAGGACGCCGGCCTGCAGCTCGGCGAGCGTCACGGGGTTCAGCCAGAGGACCAGCGGGAGCCGGTCGACCGCGAGGGAACGCCCGGTCTCCGAGGCGATGAGGACGCTGGTGTCGAGGAGGCCCTCCGGTGCGACCATCAGACGACGTCGCCGAGGTCGTCGGTCGTGTCGCCGGCGAGCTCGGCGAGGTCCCGGCGCAGGTCCGGGTCCGCCTGCGACCGGGCGAGCCTGCGGACCAGCTCGGCGCGAGGCAGCGGTCGTCGTGCAGCCGCGCGGACCGGGACGAGCTCAGCGACCGCGCGACCGCGCGAGGTGATCGTCACGCGCTGCCCCTCCTGCACCCGGCGCAGCAGGTCGGCGGTGTTGTTCCTCAGCTCGCGCGCCGCCACCTCGGACATGCGACGACTGTAGCCGTCGTGTAGCACGAACGCGGCGAGGATCACCACGTACCGCGCCCCGGCCACCCGCCGCGACGCGAGCGCACGCGGGCCGAGCCGGCGCTACTCCCCCGCGCTCGCCGGAGCCTGTGCCGGCGCTGGGGTGACGGCGGAGGAACCGTCCCGGCCCTTCGCGGCGCGGCTCATCATGTCTTGCAGGTCGATGCCGGTCGTGCCCTTGAGCAGCTCCATGGTCTGCACGAGGTTGTCGGTCACCTGGCGGGGGATGGCGCCCGCGCCGTCGGTGGAGATGACGGTCAGCTTGTCGATCGCGGAGATCGGCTGCGCGAGCTCGCGCGCGACCCGCGGCAGCACCTGCACGAGCAGCTCGAGCACGGCCGCGTCGTTGTAGTGGCTGAAGGCGGCGGCGCGGCGCTCCATCGCCTCGGCCTCGGCCGACCCGCGCGCGAGCACGGCGGCGGCGTCGGACTCGCCCTCGATGCGCACGGCGTCGGCGATGGCGACGCGGCGGGCCTTCTCGGCCTCACCGCGCTTGGCGCCCTCGACGGCGTCGGCCTGCGCGAGCGCCTCGCGGCGGCCCTGCTCCGCGACGCCGGACAGCCGGGTCTCCTCCGCCTTGGCCTGCGCGGCGGCGATCGCGGCGGCCTTGCGCGCCTCGGCGGTCGCGATGTCGGCGTTGCGGCGGCCCTCGGCCTCCTGCTCGACGCGGTAGCGCTCGGCGTCGGCGGGCTTGCGGACCTGCGTGTCGAGCTGGCGCTCGGTGAGGGCGGCCTGCCGGACGGCGACCTTCTCCTGCTCGAGCAGGATCGCCTGGTCGCGGTCGGCCTGGGCGAGCGGCCCGGCCGCGGCGGCCTGGGCGCCGGCGGCGTCGATCTCCGCCTTGATCTCCGCCTGCTTGAGGTTGAGCGCGCGGTTGGAGATCGCGATCTGCTCCTCGGCGCGGATGCGGGCCTGCTCGGCCTCCTGCCGGGCGTTCGCCTCGGCGACCGCCGCCGTCTGCCCGACGCGTGCGGCCTCGGGGCGGCCGAGGTCGGCGAGGTAGGTGCCGTCGTCGCTGATGTCCTGGATCTGGAAGGTGTCGAGCACGAGACCCTGACCGGTCAGGGAGTTCTCGGACTCGTCGGCGACGCGCTGGGCGAAGGCGGCGCGGTCGCGGATGATCTGCTCGACGCTGAGGGCACCGACGATCGAGCGGAGCGCACCGGCGAGCACCTCCTGCGTGTACGGGGTGATGTCCTCCTGCTGGGACAGGAACCGCTGCGCGGCCGCGCGGATCGAGTCCTCGTTGCCGCCGACCTTGACGATCGCGACGCCCTCGACGTTGAGCTTGATGCCCTGCCCGGACACGGCGCTGCGGATCTGCACCGGGATGCGGCGGCTGCTCATGTCGAGCACGTGGAGCTTCTGCACGAGCGGCAGCACGAACACGCCGCCGCCGAGCACGACCTTCTGCCCCGAGGTGTCCGCCTGCCCCGGCACCTTCGCGCCGCTGCCACGGCGACCGGTGACGATGAAGGCCTGGTCGGGCCCGGCGACCTTGTAGCGGCGCACGACGACCACGACGACGAGGACGACGAGGACGACGAGGCCGGTGACGGGCACGAGCGTGCCGAGGTCGAGGTCGGCTCCGGGCATGGGACGGCTCCTGATTCAGGGTGCGACTGGGAGGTGCGGCTGGTGGGTGCGGCGGCTGCGACGGGTGCCCGGGCTCAGGCGGGTGTGACGGGCTCGACCTGGACGGCCGAGGAGGACAGGACGGTCGTGACGCGGACCTGGCTGCCGGCGGCGAGCGGCGCGCCGGCGCGGGCGTTGAGCCGTGTCGGGTGACCGGCGACCGTCAGCGCGACCGTGCCGTAGCCGTCGGCCGGGACGTCGGACACGACCGTGCCGACCTGGCCGACCAGCGCACCGGCGCTCGGCGTGGAGTCGGCGCCGCCCTCCCGGGCGAGCGAGCGCGTGAGGAGCCCCGCGAGCACACCGGCGGCCAGGCCCGCCCCGATGCCGCTCGCCGTCGCGACGCCCTCCGAGGCCCCCAGCTGCAGCGCGAGGGCGCCGCCGAAGCCGACGGCGGCGAGGAAGGCGGCGATCGCGGTGCCGGACAGCCAGTCCGGCCCGAACCCCTCGACGACCCCCTCGACGACGTCGCCGAGCAGCAGCGTGAGGACGAGCAGGAGCAGGCCGACCACGCCGATCACGACGAACGTCGTCACGTGGCGGCTCCCCCTCGCTCAGGCCACCGGCGCGGCGACGGCGGGCCGCTCGGAGACTAGCGAGCCGCTCTCACCCCGCGGAAGGTGTTCGCCACAACGTCCCCCGTCCGACACGCGCGTCGGACCCGCCCAGGCGGGCCGCGAAGCCGTCGGCCGGCCACAGCGTCATGCCGCTGGAGCCGCGCACGGTGACGACGCGGCCGTCGTCACCGCGCTCGAACCGCCACGTCTCGCCGATCGCGTCGTAGCCGGAGCCGGACACGACCCGCAGCGTGCGGTCGTCGACGACGTCGAGCTCCGCGGCGGTCGCGACGGGGTCCGGCCCGGGCGTGAGGAGCACGAGGCGCCCGCCCAGCACGACGGTGTCCCGGACGCCCCACAGGTTCGCCCAGCGGCCCGCGAACGACGCGAGGTCGGCGCCGGCCGCCCGCTCGAGCGCACCGGCCGGCGGCACGGCCGCGAGGTCGACGAGGCGCACCGCCCCCGTCGCGAGCTCCAGCGCGGGACCGTCGACGGTGTCGGTGCACACCGACACCGCGAGCCCCGCGGCCGGGTCCGACAGCGTGCGGGTGATGTGCCCGGGCCAGCCGCCGCCGTGGCCGACGAGGCGGCGCGCGCCGACCTCCGTCACCTGCCAGCCGTAGCCGTAGCCACCGCGCTGCGCCCCCTCCGGCGCGCCCTCGTCCTGCCACCACGTGCGGTGCATGAGACGGCGGTGCACGTCGTCGAGCGGTCCCGGCCCGCCGTCGTGGTGCGCCGCGACCCAGCGGCACAGGTCCGAGGCGGTGCTCGCGAACCCGGTCGCGGCGGCGAGCGCCCCGGTGCCGGTCTGGTCGACGGGCACGCGCTCGTCGGCGTAGGCGAGCGCGCTCCAGCCCGTCACGACCTCCGCGAGGGCGTCGGCGTGAGCGGGGTCGGCCGGGTCGAGGTCCGGCGCGGTGCGCGCCAGCCCGAGCGGCTCGACGAGCTCGCGCCGCACGAAGGCCTCGTAGGTGCCGCCGGACGCCGCGGCGACGACGGCGCCGAGCAGGCCGTAGCCGATGTTGGAGTACTTGAGGCGCTCGGCGCGGCCCAGCACGGCGGGTGACGGCGCGCCGTCGGCGGGCGCGGCGACGGCTGCGAGCAGGCCGTCGAGGTCGGGGAACGCGCGGGCCAGCTGCCAGAAGTCGCCGTCGGTGGAGTCCCGCGTCACGCCGCCGGAGTGGCTGAGCAGCTCCGCGAGCGTCCGGTCGGCGACGGGACCGCCGGCCACCGCGGGCAGCCACCGCGAGACGGGGTCCTCCAGCGACAGCACGCCCCGCTGGTGCAGGAGCAGGACGGCGACGGCGGTGAAGGTCTTGGAGTGCGAGGCGACGCGGAACCGGTGCGTCGGCGTGAGGGGCACCCGGCCGTCGGCGTCGGCCGTGCCGTGGGCGGACTCGAGCAGCAGCTCGCCGCGCAGCAGGACCGCCCCCTGCACCGCCGGGACGCGGTGGTGGCGCCGCCGTAGGCCCCACCAGGAGTCGACGTACGCGCACGCGTCGGCCACGGCGGCGGGCTCCAGGACCGGAGCGCTCGTGGGGGGCAGGAGGGGGGACGAACGGCTCATCCGGGGATCCTCTCCCACGCCTTCATAACGAGTCGGTAACGGGTGGGTCCTCTCCCTCGTCCGCCGCGTCCGAGCGGTGTCAGATGAGCTGCCGCCCGAGGACGGGCGCAGGGGGAAGAAGGGTGGGGACCTGGGATGGCTGGGTCTGCTGCACCGTCGCGTCGTCGTGTCCTGATGACGGGAGCCGCCACCTCGGTGGCCGTGCTGCTCGGCGGGACGGCTCCGGCGTACGCCGGCACCGGCCACGCGCCGGCGTCACGGCTGGGCGCCGACGTCGCCCACACGTGGGTGCGGGCCGCCTACCGGGCCGTTCTGCTGGAGAACCTCACCCCGCCGACCGCCGCTCGCGCGTACGCGCACACGGCGCTCGCGATGTACGAGGCCGCGGTCGCCGGCATGCCGGGGCACGTCACGCTCGCGGGGCAGCTCGCCGGTCTCGTTCCGGCCGTCGACGGTCGCGGCGTCGCGGGCGTGGTCACGGCCCCCGGCCGAGCGCGCCTGGACTGGCCGCTCGCGGTGTCCGCCGCCGCGAAAGGGCTGCTCCTCGGCCTGCTGCCCCACCGCTCCCCGCTCACGCGCAGCCACCTCGACGCCGTCCACGCCGATGTCGTCGCCTCGCGCCGCGCCGCGGGCGTGGGGCCCCGCGAGACCGCGGACTCCCTCGCGCACGGCGCCGCCGTGGCCGCCCGCCTGCTGGCGTGGACCGCGACGGACGGGCACGCCGAGGCGAGCGCCCGGCCGTACACGCCGCCGAGCGGCTTGCCGTGGCACTGGGAGTCGACGCCGCCGAACTACCGGCCGGCCATCGAGCCGTACTGCGAGGACGTCCGCCCGCTCGTCCTGCGCAGCACCGACGAGGTCGCGGCCGGGCCGCACGTGCCGTTCTCCGCCGAGCCGGGCTCGGAGTTCTGGCACCAGGCCGTCGCCGTGCTCGAGCAGTCGCGCCGCAACGGCGACGAGGAGCGGGCGATCGCCCGGTTCTGGACGGACAACCCCGGCTCGTTCACCCCGCCGCTCGGCACGCCGACGGGCCTGCCGAGCGGGCACTGGATGCTGCTCGTCGAGCAGACGTCGCGCCTGCTCGACCTGCGCCTGGACGAGGCGCTGGAGGCCTACGTCCGCCTCGGCGTCACGCTGCACGACGCGTTCCTCGCGTGCTGGACGGTCAAGTACCGCACCAACCTGCTGCGCCCGGTCACGTACATCCAGCGCCACGTCGACCCCACGTGGCTGTCCTTCGTCAACACGCCGCAGTTCCCCGAGCACACGAGCGGGCACTCGGTGTCCTCCGCGGCGGCCGCGGTGGTGCTCACCGACCTGCTCGGCTCGTTCGCGTTCGTCGACGACACGCACGCCGAGCGCGGCTACCCGGCACGGTCGTTCTCCGACTTCACCGACGCCGCGGACGAGGCCGCGGGCTCGCGCCTGTTCGGCGGCATCCACTACCCCCGCGGCATCGAGGCGGGTCTCGCCCAGGGCGAGGAGATCGGGGCGCTCGTGCTCCGCCGGCTGCGGACCCGCCGCTGACGGCGCACCGTCCGTCCCGCCGCCCCGCCCCGGCCCGTCCGTCCCGGACCCCCGGCCGACCGACCCACCCGCTCCACCCGTCGCACCACCACCCGAGAGGAACCGTCATGTCCCGTTCCGTGTCCCGACGCCTCGGCACCGCCGCCGTCGCCGCCCTCGCCGGTCTCGCGCTCGTCGCGACGTCGGGGCCCGCCCAGGCCGCCGAGCAGTCCTTCTACAAGAGCTCCGGCCGCTCCGTCATGCTCGACTGGCTCGAGGTCGGCACGCTGCCCGGCGGCGTCCAGGGCAACATCCACTTCGGCTACATGCAGGTGACGGAGACCTCGAAGGGCCGCGCGACCGCGTGGGGCGAGGTCTACGACGTGGCGTGCCCCGACGGCGTCGTGCCGGACTTCCCGCCCGGCGGCGGCCACGGCGAGGAGCCCGCGCCCGACGAGAACGGCTGCGAGCTCGTCGACATCCGGTGGATCGAGGGCGGCACGCTCACGCTCACGATGGACCGGAAGTTCTCGCGCGCCGACATCGACGGCACCATCGACGTGTTCGGCCACGACGGCGTCGGGGCGAGCCCGGCCGTCGACATCACGGTGGACGGCGTCGGCAGCACGTACTCCTCGACGGACTCCGGCACCTACCGCGACGAGACCGGCACGTACTCCTACCGGTACACGTTCAACGGGCGCTCCGGACAGGTCGCGGCCGGTTCCCGCATCGGGGCGATGGTCTTCGACAACGCCGACGGCGAGTACTCCTCCGCCCAGCTCGGCAGCTTCCGCGAGACCAGCCGCAGCCGCACCCGCTGAGGCACCCGACGCACGACAGCCCCGTCGCCGACCGGCGGCGGGGCTGCGGCTCGTCGGGGCGGCTGGTCAGGGTGCTCCTCGGGGGCAGCGCTCAGGTCGCGAGGAAGGCGAACGTCGCGACGACGCAGACCAGCGTCGCGAGCCACAGGTAGGACGCGGCCCGCAGCCCCGGGCGCACCCCCTCGTCGCGGCGCGGCACGCGCAGGCTCACCCCGACGTCGACGACCGCGGCCGCCGCCGCGCAGCCGAGCCCGAGCACGGCCAGCGCCGTCGCCACAGGGCCGAGCGGCAGCACCCCCGAGACGACGAGGGCCACCGCGGCACCGATCACGAGCGCGACCGCGCCGAGGGCGACCAGACCGCGGCGGCGCCAGCGTCGCTCCGTGCCCGACACCTCCGGCACCTCGAGCGTCGGCCGGGGCACCGACCGGTTCGGCAGGATGAACTCCGGCAGCATGCTCATGGTGTCGCCCCTCCCCCCGGGTCGCCGACGACCCGGCCGTCCCGTCATGGTCCCCCACCGGGCCCGGCGCCACAACGGCCGGACGGGTGCGGGTCCGTCCCTGACGGCGGACGGGTCCCGCGCGGCAGACTGTCACCGATGAGCACCGACGCGGCCGCCCCGCTCCGTCCCGACCCGCGACGGCGCGACGGCCGTCCGCTCACGTACGGCACGTACCTGCGCGTCGACGAGCTCCTCGACCTGCAGACCCTGTCGAGCGACCCGCCGGAGCACGACGAGCTGCTCTTCGTCACGATCCACCAGGTCTACGAGCTGTGGTTCAAGCAGATCCTCTGGGAGCTCGACCGCGCCGTCGCGCTCCTCGGCGAGGACGAGCGCGCGCGGGCCGCGCACACGCTCGGGCGGGTGCGCAGCATCGTCAAGGTGCTCGTCAGCCAGCTCGACGTGCTGGAGACGATGACGCCGCTGGAGTTCGCGAGCTTCCGCGCGCACCTGGAGTCCGGCAGCGGCTTCCAGTCCGCGCAGTTCCGCGAGGTCGAGTTCGTGCTCGGGCTCAAGGACCCCGCCGCGCTGCGCCGCGCCGAGCACGACGAGGCGCGCGCCCGGTTGCAGCGCCGCCTCGACGCGCCGTCGCTGTGGGACGCCCTGCTCGCGCACCTCGCCCGCACCGGCCACCCCGTCGCCGAGGTCGACGGCGCTCCCGGCGGCGAGGACGAGGTGGAGGACATGCTGCTGCGGCTGTACCGGGAGGACCCGTCCGCCGCGGGGCTCTGCGAGTCCTTCACCGACCTCGACGAGGGCATCCAGGAGTGGCGCTACCGCCACGTCAAGATGGTCGAGCGGACGATCGGGGCGAAGGTCGGCACCGGCGGCTCGGCCGGCGCGGCGTACCTGCGCTCGACGCTGCGGCCGGCCTTCGGCCCGCTGTGGACGGTCCGGAGCCGGTTCTGATGGTGGGGCCGGCGGGCTGGGACCCGGCCGCCCTCGCCGGGCACTACTCGCGCTTCCGGGTCGCCGACCGGCTGCTGCTCACCGGCCACTCCCACCAGGCGTGGCCGGACGTGGCCCGCGACGCGCAGGTCGAGGCCTTCGACGACGCCGCCGACCTCGTCGACGGCAAGTGGTCGCGCGTGTTCGCCCACGTCGACCGGGTCCGCCGCGGGTGGCTCTCGTGGCTCGGCGACGACGGCTCGGGCGAGGTGACGCTCGCCGACTCCACCCACACCCTGCTCGTGCGGCTGCTGTCCGCGCTCGACCTGCGCGCCCGCCCACGCGTCGTCACGACGGACGGGGAGTTCCACTCCGCGCGGCGCCAGCTGGCGCGCCTCGCCGAGGTCGGTGTCGAGGTCGTGCGGGTGGCCGCCGAGCCCGTGGACACGCTCGCCGAGCGCGTCGCCGCGGAGGTCGACGACCGCACGGCGTGCGTGCTCGTCTCGAAGGTCCTGTTCGGCAGCGCCCACGTCGTGCCCGGCCTCGGCGCGGTCGCGGCCGCCGCCCGGCGGCACGGCGCGGTGTGCGTGGTCGACAGCTACCACGCGGTCGGCGTGATCGAGTGGTCGATCACCGACGAGGACCTGCTCGACTGCGTCGTCGTCGGCGGCGGCTACAAGTACCTGCAGCACGGCGAGGGCGCGTGCGCGATGCGCTGGCCCCGCGGCACCGACCTGCGTCCGGTGGTGACGGGCTGGTTCGCGGAGTTCGCCGACCTGTCGGCGGCGCCGTCCGGGGAGGTCGGCTTCGGCGACGGCCCCGAGCGGTTCGCGGGGTCCACGTACGACCCGACGAGCACGTACCGCGCCTCCCGGGTCCTCGACTTCTTCGACGACCACGGCCTCGACGCGGCGTTCCTGCGCGCGGTCAGCCGCCACCAGGTTGGTCGGCTCGCCGCGGCGGTCGACGCCCTCGACGTCGACCCGGCCGTCCTCGACGTGGTGGTCCGCGACCCCGACGAGCGGGCCGGTTTCCTCGCGCTGCGCTCGCCGCACGCGGGCGCGCTGCAGGTCGCGCTGCAGCGCCGCGGCGTGCTCACCGACTCCCGCGGCGACGTGCTGCGCCTGGGGCCGGCGCCGTACCTGCGCGACGACCAGCTCGACGTCGCCGTCGCCGCCCTCGGAGAGTGCGTCGCGAGCCTCTGACCCGACCTGAGCGCACCCGGCAGGATGGGGCGGTGCCCACGAGCTCCCACGACGTCGTGGTCGTCGGCGGCGGCCACAACGGCCTGACCGCGGCGGCCTACCTCGCCCGCGCCGGACGGTCCGTGCTGCTGCTGGAGGCCGCCGACCACGTCGGCGGCGCGAGCGTGAGCGCGCCGGTCTTCCCCGGCGTCGACGCGCGGCTGTCCCGCTACTCCTACCTCGTGAGCCTGCTGCCGCGGCAGGTCGTCACCGAGCTCGACCTCGACGTGCGGCTCGTGCGCCGGTCGGTGTCGTCGTACACGCCGGACCCGCGCACCGAGGGGCGCACCGGCCTGCTCGTCGCCGACGACCGCGACGCGACCGCCGCCTCGTTCGCACGGGTGGGCGCCGAAGCCGACGCCGCGGCGTGGGACGCCTTCTACGCCGACACCGCCCGGCTCGCCGAGGTGGTGTGGCCGACCGTCACCGGGCCGCTGCCCCGCGCCCGCGACGTGCGCGAGGCGGTCGGGGAGCGGCTCTGGCGGGCCTTGGTCGAGGAGCCCGTCGGCCGCGAGGTCGGGTCGCGGATCGACGACGACCTCGTGCGCGGGGTCGTGCTCACCGACGCCCTCATCGGCACCTTCGCCGACACGATGACGGACCTGCGCGCCAACCGCTGCTTCCTCTACCACGTGGTCGGTGGCGGCACCGGTGACTGGGACGTCCCGGTCGGCGGGATGGGCGCCGTCAGCGGTGCCCTCGCGCGCGCGGCCGAGGCCGCGGGTGCCGCGCTGCGGACGGGGGCGCGGGTCGTCGCGCTCGACCCCGACGGCCGGCTCACCGTCGACGCGGACGGTACCGAGGAGACCGTCACCGCCCGCACGGTCGTCTGGGCGGGTGCGCCCGCCCACCTCGCGAGCGCCCTGGCCGCCGCGGGCGCCGGGGCCGACGGACTCGCTACCGGCAGCCACGACGTCGCCACCGCCCCGGAGGGCGCGCAGCTGAAGGTCAACATGCTGCTCACCCGCCTTCCCCGGCTGCGCGACGACGCCGTCCGACCCGAGGACGCCTTCGCCGGCACGTTCCACGTCAACGAGACGGCGGCCCAGCTCGCGACGGCCTTCGCCGAGGCCGACGCCGGGCGCATCCCGTCGCTGCCGCCGTGCGAGGTGTACTGCCACACGCTGTCGGACCGGTCGATCCTCGGTCCGGGTCTGCGGAACTCCGCCGCGCACACCATGACGCTGTTCGGGCTGCACATGCCCGCCCGGCTGTTCCGCGACGACCCGGAGCGCGCCCGCGCCGAGGCGCTGGCGGCCACCCTCCGCTCGATCGGCAGCGTGCTCGCCGAGCCGCTGGAGGACGTGCTCGCCACCGACGGCGACGGCCGGCCCTGCCTGGAGGCCCGCACGCCCGTCGACCTCGAACGAGAGGTCGGCCTGCCCGGCGGCCACATCTTCCACCGCGACCTGTCGTGGCCGTGGGCGACCGATGCGTCCGAGGTCGGCTCCTGGGGCGTGGAGACCGCTCACGAGCGGGTGCTGCTCGCCGGGGCCGGCGCCCGTCGCGGCGGCGGGGTGAGCGGCATCCCGGGAAGAAGCGCCGCGCTCGCCGTGCTGTCGAGAGAGCACTGACGTGGAGCGGGAGGACGACATGACGACGGCGACGGGCACCCCGGGAAAGCGCGACTTCACCGCGCTCTACACCGCCCCGGACCCCCGGCCGTACTTCTCCTACTTCCGCACGCTCGAGTACGGCGTGGTCGGCACGGGCGCGCGGCTGTTCCGCCGGCTGGTGGAGGCGCTCGCCGACGGCGAGGGCGGGCCGGGCGCCCCGGGCGACGACGCGAGCGTCGTGGCGGACGTGTGCTGCTCGTACGGGCAGGACGCCGCGCTGCTCAACCACGACCTCGACGAGGACGAGCTGTTCTCTCACTGGGCGGACCCCGCCACCGCCGACCTCGACCGCGACGCGCTGGTCCGCCGCGACCGCGAGTTCTTCGCCACCCGGCGCCGCCCGGACGCCGTCACGGTGCTCGGCCTCGACGCGTCCGCCCCGGCCGTCGAGTACGGCCTCGCCGCGGGCCTGCTCGACGGTGGCGTGGCCGCCGACACCGAGGCCGACCCCGACGTCGACCTGTCGGTCCTCGCTCCGGTGACGGGGGCGGTCGTGACGGGCGGCGTCGGCTACGTCGGCGCGCGGACCTTCGCCCGCGTCGTCGACGCCGCCGACGAGCAGCCGTGGGTGTGCGGGCTGGTGCTGCGCTGGGTCGACCTGCGCCCGGTCGCCACCGAGCTCGAGCAGCGCGGCTACACCGTCCAGGTCGCCGACGGCTGCCCCGTCACGCAGCGGCGCATGTTCGACGACGAGCGCCCCGCCGTGCTCGCCGGGCTCGACGCGCTCGGGCGCCGCCCCGGGGTCCTGGAGGAGCGGGGGTACCACGCGGCCGTGCCGTTCCTCGCGACCCCGCGCTCGATGCGCGCGCTGCCGCTGGAGCGGCTCGCCGCCGGGCTCGAGCACGCGTGAGCGCAGTCGCCGACGCCCTGGCGACCCGGCCCCTCGTGCTCGACGGCGGCCTCGCCACGCACCTGGAGACCCTCGGCCACGACCTGTCGGACGACCTGTGGTCCGCGCGGCTGCTGCGCGACGACCCGGGAGCGGTCGTGACCGCCCACGCCGACCACCTGCGCGCAGGGGCGGAGGTGCTCGTGACGGCGTCGTACCAGGCGAGCGTCGACGGGCTCGTCGCGCACGGGGCGGCGCCGGCCGAGGCGCGCCGACTCATCGCCTCGTCGGTGACCCGGGCGCGGGAGGCGGCGGACCTCGTCGGACGTGGCGCGCCCGGCGAGGTGTGGGTCGCGGGGTCCGTCGGGCCGTACGGCGCGGTGCTCGCCGGCGGGCAGGAGTACACCGGCGACTACCTCGACCCGTCCGCGCCCGGCCGCCTCGACCGGGCGGCGCTCCGGGCCTTCCACGCCGAACGGATGGCGCTGCTCGTCGAGGCGGGCGCCGACGTGCTCGCGTGCGAGACGGTGCCGGGCTGGCTCGAGGTCGAGGCGATGCTCGACGCGGCCGAGGCCGCCGGCGCCGACGTGTGGGTGAGTCTCACCGCGGTCGCCGACCCGACCGAGCCGTCCCGGCTGCGCACCCGCCGCGGCGAGCCCGTCGACGCCGCGCGCGTCGCCGAGGTCGCGGCCCACCCGCGCGTCGTGGCGGTCGGCGTCAACTGCTGCGAGCCGGGTGTCGCGACGACTGCCGCCGCGCTCGGCGCGACGGTCGTGTACCCGAACTCGGGCGAGGTGTGGGACGGCGCGGCCCGGGTCTGGCGCGGGTCCCCCGAGCCGGTCGAGGGGCTCGCCGACGGGTGGCTCGCCGCGGGCGCGCGGCTCGTGGGCGGCTGCTGCCGGGTGACGCCGGAGCAGGTGGCCGGCATCGCGGCGGTGGCCGCGGGGCGCTGACGCCCGGGCCTACGGCGTCGCGTGAACCCGCGAGCGCACCTCGGCCAGCAGGGCGCGGCGGGCGGCTTCGTCCCTCGGGGGTCGGCAGCAGCGGGAACACGTGGATGGCGCCGGGTGCCACGTGGACGAAGCCGCGGGCGGTGTCCGGGAGCCGGTCCCACAGCAGCCGGCAGTCCGGGAGGGTGATGTCCCGGGTACCGACCCACACGTCGACCGGCGGCAGCCCCGACATGTCGCCGAGGATCGGGCTCACGCGCGGGTCGTCGAGCGCGAGGTCGCCGGCCCACGCGTCGGCGACGGGGCGCAGCCCGGCCCGGTGCAGCCACGGGTCGACCCGCTCGACCGCGTCGATGCCGGGGTTGGCCATGCGCAGGTCCAGCCAGCGCGCGAGGAGGGTGAGACCGCTCGGCCGGTGCTCGGCCGCCATCGCCTGTGCGGCCGCGAGGGCGAGCCCGCCGCCGGCGGAGTCGCCCGCGAGGTGGACGGCGCGACCGTCACGGGCGAGGTCACGGACGACGGTCGTGACCAGCGCCAGCGCGCGCAGCGCCTGGTGCTCTGGCGCGAGCCCGTACACGGGCACGTGCACCTCGCACCCGGTCGCCTCCGCCATGTCGGCGACGAGCGCCCAGTGCTGGGACACGATCTCGCTGACGTAGGCGCCGCCGTGGAGGTACACGACCACCGGTCCGAGCCCGCCGACCACTGCCGACCGCGGTCGCACCACGTGGACGTCGAAGCCGTCGACCTCGTGGCGGCTGACGTCCAGCCGCGAGGCGACCGAGCCCGGCGGGCTGGAAGACGTCTTCCCTCGAGCGAGCAGGGCTCGCCCGGCCCTCTCGGTGGCGAACTGGCGTCGCCGCGTCGCCCGGATCAGCAGCGTCACCGCCCGCGCCTGCCAGCTGGGGCGCAGGCGTGGCTCCGTCGTCACCGTCGCAACGTAGCCCCGGGCGACTACGCGCGCCGTCGGCCACGAGGCGGCGGCTGTCGGCGCCTTAGCGACAGGGGCCGACCTGTCTCGACGGCGCGGCATTCGACGCCCGAATGGTCGGAGGGACCAGCCACCTACGCTGCCGTGCGTGGAGGAGGAGCTACGACGCCTCGAGGAGTCGCTATGGCGTGCGGAGACCCGCTTCGACCGGCGCTACATGGACGCGGTGCTCGCGCCCGACTTCGCGGAGTTCGGCAGGTCGGGTCGCCGCTGGGACCGGGCCGAGATCCTCGCCATGACGGGTGACGTCCTCGACGCCCGTCTCGTGGACCTGCGGGTGAGCCTGCTCGCGGACGGCGTAGCGCTCGTGACGTACGTCAGCGAGGTGCAGACGAACGGGGTGGCCGGCGACGTGCAGCGGGCGAACCGGTCGTCGGTGTGGGTACATGGCGACGGCGCCTGGCGGCTCCGCTTCCATCAGGGCACGCCTGTGACCGCGAGGGCAGACCGCACGAGCTCCGCCACGTGACGGTCGGCGAGGCGAAGGGTTCCGACGTCGGCGCGGCCGAACCACGCCACGGCATCGTGCTCATGAGGGGCTCGGTTGACCGGCTCGCCCTCCCACTGGTCGATCACCCAGACGCTCAGGCGGTAGTCGACCGCGTGCACGTCGGCGAACGGCTGACCTGCGACCGTGACGGTGACGCCAAGCTCCTCCTCGAGCTCTCGCTCCAGTGCGCGTGACGGCTGCTCACCGGGGCGGACGTGGCCACCCGGCAGGTCCCAGACGTCGGGGTACCAGCGTCGCGACGGCGAGCGGTGGACCAGGAGGGCTCGGCCGACACGTCGCAGCAGACCGGCCACCACCACGTGTTCGGGGCTGCTGACGGACACGCCTCCACTCTGGCGCAGCGCGCTCCCACCGACCGCGGGCCGCGTCAACGTCGTCGGGCGATCTCGACCGCCAGCTCCGCGCCGGCCGCCCGGAGCGTCGCCGGACCGGTCCGGACGTCGGCGGGCACCTGGACCGTCCACGAGATGCGGTAGTCCTCGTCCTCGCCCGAGGCATCCTGGGTGCCGGGCAGCCACGCCCTGCCGTCCTGCTCGAGCAAGAGCTCGACGCCGTCCAGTGGTCTCGACTCGTCGACGGGCACGGCGCAGCCGCCTGCGGTGTCGTCGCAGCCGTCGACGAACCAGACGCCGGAGACCTCGACCTCCGCCCCGGGTAAGGGCAGCACGCTGGTCGCGGGCGGGTCGGTGTCGTCGACCGCAGCACCGACGCCCAGCAGAGGGCCGACACAGCTTGCGTGCGCGAGTGGAAGCGGCAGACCCGGGAGCGTCACGAGCAGGCCGACCAGGGCGACCCGCTGCAGGTCATGGCGCGTGCTCCCGACCATCACGGCCGTCGGTAGGCGCTACGTCGATGCCCCACCCGCACGACGCGCACGACCACGCGGTCGTCGTGGATCTCGTAGAGGACCCGGTAGTCGCCACGGCGGGCGCTGTGCAGCCCGGTCAACGGTCCCCGAAGCGCCTTGCCGACTCGATGGGGGTTCTCGCTCAGCGCACCCTCGATGAACTCGAAGGCGGCAGCCGCGACGCCCTCGGGCAGGTCGAACGCGAGGGCGCGCCGTGCGGCGGCGCTGTACTCGACGCGGGATCTCACTGCCGGAGGCGGCCGGCCTCGCGCAGCTGGCGCCGCATGTCCTCCGACGAGACGACGTCGTCAGGCGCCTCGCGGTGGGCCTGGAGGTCGGCCATCGCCTCGGGGTCGCTGAGGACCTCGAGCGTCTCGAGCAACGACTCGTAGTCCTCCGCCGACAGCAGGACGGCCGCGGGGCGTCCGTTGCGCGTGATGTGGATGCGCTCGTGGGTCTCGACCGCCGACTCGACGAGCTTGGACAGCTGCGCCCGCACCTCGGCCAACGGCAGGGTGGTCATGTACACGAATCTAGCGTGATCCGCCCCGCCAGGCGTGTCCCGTCCTCTGGCCGCGCCGGTCCACCCTCAGCCGACCACGTGGCGGCGGAGCGCGACGACGATGTCGTCGACGTCGATCGCCGGGGCACGCCGGACCGAGCACGCAGGCCCGGACGAGATCGTCGGGCCGAACCTCGTCGGGATCGCGGACGACGACGGTGAGCGGCGCATCGAGCACCCCTCCCGGCGGGACGTTGTTGGCGAGCTGCCCCTCCAGACGCCGGTCCGCGCACTCGGGCGCGTGCCAGACGGAGCGGGCGCGGTGCTGGTCCTCGACCGAGACCTGCACCCACACGCCGTACGTGACGGTGCTCCCGTCGTCGAGCGCGACGGGCAGCAGCACCCGGAGGAAGGCCGAGTCCTCGGCGCGGAGCACCACCGACGTCGTGGCATCCACGTCGCTCAGCCGCAGGCCCTCGATGGTGCGTCCTTCCCGGACGTCCTCGAAGAGGACGTGGCGCCAGGCGAGACGCCGGACGGGTGGTCGACGTGCTCGACGAGTCAGCGCTCCTGGCTCTCGTCGCAGTGCCGCCTCAGCCGTCGAAGCGGACGAACGCCCGCAGCGAGCCGTCCCCGTGCTCGCGCACCTCCGAGTAGCCGAGGCTCTCGTAGAACGCGCGCTGGCCGGGCTCGTCGTCGGTGAGCAGCACCTTCTGACGCACGGCGCCGTACGGCTGAAGCACCGCCAGCACCAGCTGTCGGCCGGTGCCTCGCCGTCGCTCGTCGGGGTGCACGAGGACGTCCTGCAGGTAGCACACGCTCGCTCCGTCGGACACGACCCGGGCGAGCCCGACCAGGCGGCCGTCACGGTGGGCGGTGACCACCCGCGAGGAGCCGGCGAGGGCTACGGCGAGGACGTCCGGGCGCTCGGCGTAGCCCGTCCAGCCGACGGCTCGGTACAGCGCGACGACAGCATCGAGGTCGTGGGTCCTGGCGACCGTCACAGCGGCGGGGTCGTGTCCCACGACGGAACCGTAGGGTGACGGGCCGACCGCGGGACCCGTCATGGACCCGCCGGACGGCTCGTGTCCTGCCCGGCAGTCAAAGGTGCACCTGCTGCGCTGGGTCACTGTCGCGCCGATCACGAGCACCACCCGTGGCATCACCGGGAGATCGAGGTCGGACCACGCAACGGCCTCGCTCACGACAGCGTGGTCAATCGGCGACTACAGAATCGGAGCCGGCGCCGGCCCGTGTGATCGGTGACACCTTCGACCTCTTCATCCCGTGGTGACGGCCACCTCCATCCCCTCGCGACGGCCCTCGTCGGTGGTCGATCGCTGACCGGTGCGACTCCCGGCCTAGTAGCAAGACGGTAGCATCGTGGTATGAAGCTGAGTGTCAGCCTGACCGAGGACGATGTCGCCACCCTCGACGAGTACGTGCGCGCCGAGGGGCTGCCCTCCCGTTCCGCAGCTGTTCAGCAGGCCCTGCGGCGGCTCGTCCAGAAGGACTTGCTGCACGCCTACGCCGAGGCCTACGCCGAGTGGGACGCCTCTGGCGAGCGAGCGTGGTGGGAAGCGAGCACCGCGGACGGCCTCGACGATGCTGCGCGGTGAGATCCGTCTCGTCGACCTCGACCCCGCTCTGGGGAGCGAGGCCAGCAAGCGCCGGCCCGCCCTGATCGTCAGCAACGACCACGCCAACGCTGCGGCGGCACGGTCAGGGCGAAGTGTCGTCACGGTGGTGCCCTTGACGAGCAACACGTCGCGCGTGTGGCCGTTCCAGGTTGTGCTCAGTGCCGAGCACACGGGTCTGGAACGGGACTCCAAGGCGCAGGCCGAACAGGTCCGGTCGGTTGCCGTGCAGCGGATCGGTGCCGCCCTGGGCCGGCTCGGCGGGCAGCACCTGGCCGAGGTCGACGACGCGCTGCGTCTGCACCTGGCACTCTGAAGCCGCTCCGGCCGGCTTCTCCGCGAGCCGATCGGTCACCGGCACGCTCTGCATGCCGCTCCACAGAGGGACCGCTGTCGACAACCGCGACTTCGGTCCAGCAGCCATGTGCCTACGCGCGATGGTCCTCATTATCGGCAGGCCGCGGGGGGCGGCCTCCCGAGCCCCGCAACTGACGTGGTGCCTGTCTCTGACGCTTC
Source organism: Aquipuribacter sp. SD81 (assembly GCF_037153975.1). Taxonomy (NCBI): domain Bacteria; kingdom Bacillati; phylum Actinomycetota; class Actinomycetes; order Micrococcales; family Intrasporangiaceae; genus Aquipuribacter; species Aquipuribacter sp. SD81. The sequence goes on along the minus strand of NZ_JBBAYJ010000005.1, from coordinate 92,851 downwards.
ACATGAGATTCCGGCGACGAACTAGACGCTCTAAGCGGGCCCGCTCACGTACGGGTCGTCAGGCGCGTCGACACTGGACGCCTCCGCAACTGAAGGCTCATTGACCCTCAGCTCGCGCCGTCGCGCCCGCCGCCGATCTGCATCGCCACGCAGAAGTGAGCCCAACTCGACCCCTGCTGTCGCCGCAGCCAGGGCTACGACCACGGGAGCAGCCCCGATCACCGTGAGAAACACAGCGCCAGCGGCAAACACGCAGACGACCACTACCTCGACGGCCGTATTGAAGCTCACCGACCGCCGCTCCTCTGTGTCCACGCCCGCTAGCCAGCCAGAGATCATTAGCCGAGCATGCGGGTCCCGGCACACCCCTGGCCAGGAGAACGACACCGACTCCTCCGAACTGGCGATCCTCCGTCACGGGTGGCATCTGGTGACCGTCGGCTTGGCGGACGGTCACCAACCAGGGATCGTCCAGCGGTCACATACGGGCGGAACCGGGCGGCGCGCCACAGCGTCGAAGGTCCATGGCAGGACTCGCCGCCCGCCGTCCGATGTCGTCGTCACGCAAGCTCGCCGAGACCGCGGCACCGCCGGTTGTCAGCTGTCTCGTGACGGTGACTCTGGCAGTGCTCGTCGCCGGCTGCAGCGGGTCGCCGTCCACGACTCAGGACGAGGGCGCGGCTGCGGCGTCCGAGAGGCAGTCGGCCATCGCCGGGGCGACTTCCACAGCCCGTGAGGACGGCGCGGCCGTGGCTTCGTACCCGCCGTCCGGCGCCGGCGGCGACTCGGCTCTCCTCGCCGGCACGGCCGACATTCTCGACGGCTGCCTTGTTGTCGTCCCGGCTGATGCAACAGGTGACCAGCAGCCGTATGTGCCGATCTTCGCCACCAGCGACGAACGGACCCAGCTACTTGCCGACGGAGACTCCGTCGAGCTGGGCGGCGGCGAGGGTTCTTCGACGCCGGACCCGTCATGGAACTACCCCAGCGCATGCCCCGACGGTGGTCCCTTCTGGATCGTCGCTCAGCCCGACTGAGCCGTCCCACAGCCCGACTCTCCACCGACGACGGTGCGCATCGACGAAGCCCACGACCACGGGTTCTGCTCCGCCGTCCCGGCATGCCTCGCCCGGCCGGATGTCCCCCTGGGGCACCCCATCTGGACAAGGTGTAGCGCCGACGCGGTCGACGGCACGACGATGCCTCCATGGCGGACGAGGGCGTCCTCTTCGAGGGGGTCCGGCTCGGGAGCCGACGCGCCTTCGAGGAGCTGCTCGACCACGTCGACCCGACCATGCGACGCCTCGGCCGGCTGTACGTGCCCGAGGCCGCGGTCGGCCCCCTCGTCGCGACCACGTGGCAGGTCGCGCTGCCCGGCCTCGACATGTTCACGTGGCACACGAGCCTGCGCGCGTGGCTCACCGGCATCTTCGTCACGTACGCGAGGGCCGCCGCGGTGACGGCACCACGAGCAGACGCGCCATCCGCCGGACCCGTACCGGTACGGGACCCGGCAGTCGTCGGCGATGTGCCGTGGGAGACGCTCGCCTGGTCGGCGCACTGGTCACCGACGTACTGGGCCGACCTCGCCGACACCCTCGCCTCGCTGCCGCTCCCGCAGCGCGAGGTGCTGTGGCTGCGCGACGTGGAGCGCTGGGAGCTGCGCGAGACGCTCGACTGCCTCGGACTGACCGCCGCGCAGGGCGAGCAGCTGCTCGACGCGGGACACGACACCGTCGCCGCCGGGGTCGCCACGCTCGTGAGCGCCTCACCTGCCGCCGTGGCCGATCGAGGGCGCCGCCACCACGGGGTGACCCGGCTGCTCGCCGAGCTGCGGCAGGACCCGGCCGCCGCGACGGATCCGGGGCCGGCGCGCGTCTTCACCGTGTGGCGCCGCCACCGCCGGGTGCGGGTGTGGCGCCGCTGGTCGTGGGAGCTCGGGCGGCGCCGCGCGGGTTGAGCGACGGTAGGGGCGACGGCACCGAGCGGGCCCGGCACGATGGGTCCGTGGAGCGCCGCACCGTCGACCTCAACGCCGACCTCGGCGAGGGCTTCGGGGTGTGGCGGCTCACCGACGACGAGGCCCTGCTCTACGTCGTGACGAGCGCGAACGTCGCGTGCGGCTTCCACGCGGGCGACGCCTCGACCATGCGCCGCGTGTGCCGGCTCGCCGCGGAGCGCGGCGTGGCGGTCGGCGCCCAGGTGTCGTACCGCGACCTCGCGGGCTTCGGGCGCCGCTTCGTCGACGCCGACCCCGGCGAGCTGCGCGACGACCTGCTCTACCAGGTCGCCGCGCTCGCGGGCATCGCGGCGGCGGAGGGCACGACCGTCCGCTACGTGAAGCCGCACGGGGCGCTGTACAACGCCGTCGTGCACCACGAGGCGCAGGCGCGCGCCGTGGTCGCAGCGACGGCCGACGCCGCCCGCGCGCTCGGCGCCGGGGTGCCGCTGCTCGGGCTGCCCGGCTCGGTCCTCGAGCGGCTCGCCGCCGAGGCCGGGGTGCCCTTCGTCCGCGAGGCTTTCGCCGACCGCGGCTACACGGCGGGCGGCACCCTCGTGCCGCGGACGGAGCCCGGGGCCCTGCTCGCGGGCACGGACGCCGTCGTGGCCCGGGCCGTCGCCGTCGCCACCGGCACACCCGTGACGACCACCGACGGCGGCGACATCGTCCTCGACGCCCGCTCGATCTGCCTGCACGGCGACTCCCCCGGCGCCGTCGAGGCGGCCCGGGCCGTCCGCGCCGCCCTGCACGACGCGGGTGTCGAGGTGGCGGCCTTCGCGTGAGTGAGGGACCGAGCGCGACCGGCGGGACGACGGTGCGCGTGCTGCCCGCCGGGTCGCGGGGGGTGCTGCTCGAGGTCGCCGACACCGCGGCGGTCCTCCGTCTGCACGCCGCGGTCGCCGCGCTGGCGCTGCCCGGGGTCGTCGACCTCGTGCCCGCGGCCCGCACCCTGCTCGTCGTGCTCGACCCGGCCGTCACCACGCCGGGTGCCGTGGCCGAGGCCGCCCGGCGTGCCCGACCGAACCGCGACAGCGGACCGGAGACCGCAGCCGGCCGCACCGTCGAGGTGCCCGTCCGCTACGACGGCGAGGACCTCGCCGAGACCGCCGCGCACCTCGGCCTCGACCCCGCCGCACTAGTCGGGACGCACACCGCCACCACGTGGGTCGTCGCGTTCTGCGGGTTCGCGCCCGGGTTCCCGTACTGCGTCGCGACGGACGGGCCGGCCGTCGACTGGCAGGTGCCCCGTCGGGCCGAGCCGCGCACGCGCGTGCCGGCGGGCGCCGTCGCGCTCGCGGGCCCCTGGACCGGGCTGTACCCGACGGCGTCACCCGGCGGGTGGCAGCTCCTCGGCACGACCGACGCGCCGCTGTGGGACACCGACCGCGACCCGCCCGCCCTGCTGCCGCCCGGCACCCGCGTGCGCTTCCGGGACGTCGGCACGTGAGCGCCCCGGCGCTGACGGTCCTCGCGACCGGCCCGCGCTGCACGGTGCAGGACCTCGGCCGTCCCGGGCACGCGGGGCTCGGCGTCACCCGGTCCGGCGCCGCGGACCGCACGTCGCTGCGGCTCGCGAACCGGCTCGTCGGCAACCCCGAGGGCGCACCGGCACTCGAGGTGACGCTCGGTGGCCTGCACCTCCGGGCCGGCCGACCGCTGCTCGTCGCCGTCGCCGGTGCGACGTGCGCCGGCGCCCCCGTCGACGCCGCGGTCCACCTGCGCGCGGGCGGCGAGCTGCGGCTCGGGCTGCCCGCCGCCGGACTCCTCACGTACGTCGCCGTCCGCGGCGGTCTCGACGTCCCGCGCGTGCTCGGCTCCGCGGCGACCGACACGCTGTCCGGGCTCGGTCCCGCGCGGCTGGAGCCCGGCGACGCGCCGGCGGTCGGCCCCGCACCGGCAGGGCCCGTCCCGGACACCGACCTCGCGCCGCGACGCGGTCTGCACGAGGGTCCAGTGCCCCTGCGGCTGCTGCCCGGTCCCCGCGCGGACCGCCTGGCCGACGGCGCGTGGGGGGCGCTGCTCACGACCACCTGGACGGTCGGGCCGGACAGCGACCGGGTGGGTGCCCGGCTGCTCGGCGAGGGCGACGGCACCGTCCCGGCGCGCGCGGACGCCGGGGAGCTGCCGAGCGAGGGGCTGCTGCGAGGGGCCGTCCAGGTGCCACCGTCGGGCCGCCCCGTCGTGTTCCTCGCCGACCACCCCGTCACCGGCGGGTACCCCGTGCTCGCCTACGTCGTCGACGCGGAGCCGGGGCCGTGGTCGACCGGGACGGACGTCGACCGGCTCGCGCAGTGCCGTCCCGGTCAGCAGGTCCGGTTCACCGCCTGAGCCGCCTCAGGAGGAGACGACCGGCGAGGAGTGGCGCTGCTCCTCCCCCGTGACGAGCCGCGCGAGGTAGCGGCCCAGGTCGGCCCGCGGCAGCTGCGTCCCGTGCCCGCCGCCGACACGGTCGGCCACGCGCCACGAGCCGGTCCCGTCCCCGTCGGTGAGGCGGGGTGCGCGCACGACCGTCCAGTCGACGTCGTCGGCGGCGACCACGCGCGCCACGCCGGCCCGGCTGTCGGCGAGGACTGTGCCGGCCGTCACCGTCATGACGCCCACGATCAGCCGGTCCAGGACGCCGGGGGTGTCGCCGGGGCGACGCACACCCGCCCCGGTCAGCCACACGAGCCGGCGCCTCGGCAGCGCCCGTACGGCGGCGAGCGCGGCGTCGGCCGAGCGGGCCATGAGGTCGGGCGGCGAGCCTCCCACCGGGCCGAGCGCGGACACGAGACCGTCGGTCCCGGCGACGGCCGCGCCGAGCGGACCCGGGTCGGTGACGTCCGCCTCCGCCACGACCACCCCGCCGCCGACGACCGCGGCGCCCAGGACGTCCGCCGCCTTGCGACGGTCGCGGACCACCGCCACGACCTCGTGCCCCGCCGCCCGCAGCTCCCGCACCACGTGCACGCCGGTGCGACCCGTCGCCCCCGTCACCGCGATCCTCATCGCCGTCTCCCGTCAGTCCCGCTGACGACCACTCGTCAGCCCCGCTGACATGATTGTCAGCCGGACTGACGGTCATGCGCAACACTGGCGGCGTGAGCGGCACGGGCGGGACGACGGAGCCGAACCTCGCGCTCGCGCTGCTGCGCGCCGCCGACTGGTTCGACGAGGCGCTGCGCGCCCGGCTCGCCGACGGCGGGGTGGCGCTCACCCGCAGCCAGGCGCAGGTCTTCGCCGCCCTGGAACCCGCGGGCTCGACGACCGCCGACCTCGCCCGTCGGGTCGGGGTCACCCGCCAGTCCATGCACCGCCAGGTCGCCGAGCTGGTGTCGCTCGGCCTCCTCACCACCGACGCGGACGCCCGCGACGCCCGGCTGCGCGTCGTGCGCCTCACGCGTGTCGGCGCCGCCGTCGTGCGGCGGGCGCGTCGCGAGCTGGTGGCCGTGGAGGCCGAGCTCGCCGAGCGGGTCGGCGAGGACCACGTCGCGGCCCTGCGGGACGTCCTGGCGCAGGACTGGGGGTCGCCGCCCGGACCGCCGGAGCGCTCGCGCTAGAGGACCTCGAGCGTCGTGCCGGCCGCCCGCAGCCGGGTGACGAGCACGTCGCCGAGCGCCGTGGCCGGCGTGAGGACGCCCGCGCGGTCGGGCAGGCCGGCGCGGTCGAGCACGAGCGCGAGCGCGGACTCCCCGAGCATGCGTGCGGTCGAGACGTACCCGGGGTCGCCCTGCGAGCGGATCCGCGCCTGCACGAGCCGGCCGGTGCTCGTGGTGCTGTGCAGCCGGACGGCGAACCACCCCTCCGTCATCGTCCGCTCGTCCGGACCGGTCCCGGCCGCGGGCAGGACACGCTCGAGGACGCCGTCGAGCAGACGACGGGTGGGCGGCAGCGACGCCGCCGCCGCGACGGCCGCGGTGCCGGCCGCGAGCCCGGCGGCGAGCGGGGCGCCCCGCCACCGTCCGGGCAGCCCGACCGCCTCCCGGTAGGTGAACCCGCGGCCGTACGACCAACCGGTCACGGCGTTGGAGCGCCGCACGACGCGGCTGTTCACCTGGTGCATGACGAACGGCGCGAGCCAGCGGCCGGTCACCGGGTCCCACTCGACCCCCGAGGGGTCGGCGCCGTCGCCCGGCCCGGCCGCCACCGTCCGGTCCGGCTCCCGGCCGCGGTCCGGGCTCAGGGCGTACGCGTCGGCGACGAGCCGGCGGGTCCGCGGGTCCTCCCCGGCGCTCTCCAGCAGGCCCCGGGCGCTCGCGACCGTGCCGCCGCTCACCCCGCCGCTCGCGCCCGTCAGCACGAACCTCGTGCGGGTCAGCGTGCCGAGGCCGTGCTCACGCGCCGCCCGCGCGAGCAGGTGCACGCCGAGGTCGGAGGGCACGGAGTCGAAGCCGCACGCGTGCACCACCCGCGCACCGGTGCGTGCTGCCTCCTCGTGCGCCGCGTCGATGCTCGCGCGCATGAACGGCACCTCGCCCGTGAGGTCGACGTAGTCGGTGCCCGCGGCCGCGCACGCGCGCACCAGCGGCAGGCCGTGGCGGGCGTAGGGGCCCACCGTGCTCACGACCACCGACGCGCGGGCGGCGAGCGCAGCGACGTCGGCGTCGTCGGCGCTGTCGGTGCGGAGCAGCTGCCACCCGGCGGCGCGGGGGCCGAGCGCCTCCCGCGCCTCGCGCAGCCGGTCGCTCGAGCGGCCGGACAGCCCCACGGCGACGCCGGCGGGGGCGGCGTCGCGCAGGTAGCGCGCGACGAGCCGACCGGTGAACCCGGTCGCCCCGTGGACGACGACGTCGAGGTCCCGCTCCCGCTGCGTCACCACGGCACGGTACGTGGCAGGCTTCGCCGGTGCCGGAGCCCCACGCCCTGGTCGTGCAGCTGTCGGCGACGACGACAGAGCTGCCGACCCCCGAGATCACGAGCTCGGACGTCGTGTACGTCGTCGGTGGGCTCGGCTTCGTCGTCGCGGCCGCCCTGCCGCGGCTCATCCGCAACCACGCGGTGTCGGTGGCGATGGGCTTCACCGCCGTCGGGCTGCTCGTCGGCCTGCTGCCGCTGCCGCTGCCGGAGATCGACGTCCTCAACGGCGACGAGCTCACCGAGCGCCTCGCCGAGGTCGCCGTCATCACCGCCATCCTCGGCGTCGGGCTCGCCATCGACCGCCCGTTCTCGTGGCGCCGCTGGGGCACGACGTGGCGGCTGCTCGGCATCGCGATGCCGCTCACCATCGCGGCCGTCGCGCTGCTCGGCTGGGGGCTCATGGGCCTGCTGCCGGCGAGCGCGCTCCTGCTCGCCGCGGTGCTCGCGCCCACCGACCCGGTGCTCGCCGGCGACGTGCAGCTGCAGGGCCCCAACGACGGCGAGGACGACGAGGTCCGGTTCGGGCTCACGAGCGAGGCGGGCCTCAACGACGGCCTCGCTTTCCCGTTCGTCTACCTCGCCGTCTTCGTCGGCTCGACGGTGAGCGTCGCCGAGTGGGGCTGGCGCTGGCTCGCGTGGGAGCTCGTCGGCAAGATCGCCATAGGGGTCGCGGTCGGCTGGGCCGTCGGGTGGGTGCTCGCGCGCCTGGCCTTCCGCGCGCCCCGCCCGGAGTGGCGCTTCGCGGAGGCCGGGGAGGCGGTCGTCGCCCTCGGTGCCGTCCTGCTCGCCTACGGCGTCGCCGAGACCCTGCAGGGCTACGGCTTCCTCGCCGTCTTCGCCGCCGCCCTCGCCATCCGCCGCCACGAGCGCGACCACGAGTACCACCAGGTGCTCCACTCGTTCATCGAGCAGGTCGAGCAGATCCTCACGATGGTCCTGCTCCTGCTGCTCGGCGTCGCCTCGGCCCGCGGCCTGCTCGACGACCTCACGTGGGCGGGGGCGGCCACGGCCGTGCTCCTCGTGCTCGTCATCCGGCCGGTCAGCGGCGTCCTGTCGCTCGTCGGGGCGCAGGGGACGCGCGGGCAGCACCTCGCGCTGGGCTTCTTCGGCGTGCGCGGGATCGGCTCCATCTACTACCTCGCGTACGCGGCCGGCGAGGGCGCGTTCAGCGAGATCAGCGAGCTGTGGGCGACGGTCGCCTTCACCATCCTGCTGTCGGTGCTCGTGCACGGCGTCACCTCGACGCCGGTCATGAACCGCCTCGACCGCGGCACCTGGCGCGCGCGGGAGAGCGGGCGGCCCTAGCGTCCGGTCGTGACCTTCAACGAGGGCGGCAGCTTCGAGGGCGGCCGCGTGCGCAGCCGGCGCGGCGGGGCGATCGCGGGTGGCGGTGCGGGGCTGCTCGCGGTCGTCGGCTTCCTCGTCTTCCAGTTCACCGGCGTCGACATCGGGCCGGTGCTCGAGGGGGCGGCCGGGGGCGGCCAGCAGGAGCAGGAGGGCACCGTCGGGCAGTGCACCGCCGAGCAGGCGAACACCGACCAGCGGTGCCGGCTCTCGGCGACCGTGCAGTCGCTCGACGCGTACTGGGCGAGCGTCCTCGCCGAGGCCGGCGCCGAGGGCGAGGTGCCGCGGCCGGAGGTCTACGAGTTCCAGGACTCGACGCAGTCCGGGTGCGGGCAGGCGAGCGCCGCCACCGGCCCGTTCTACTGCCCGCCCGACCAGTCGATCTACCTCGACCTCGCCTTCTACGACACCCTGCAGAGCCGCTTCGGCGCCTCCGACGGCCCGCTCGCGGAGATGTACGTGACGGCCCACGAGTACGGCCACCACATCCAGAACATCACCGGGGTCATGTCCTCGACCGACCGCAGCCAGGCCGGCTCGGGCTCGGGCCAGGTCCGCCTGGAGCTGCAGGCCGATTGCTTCGCGGGCATGTGGGTGGGCGCGGCCGCCACGACGGTCGATCCCGACACCGGGGTGACGTTCCTCGAGCCGGTGACGGCCGAGCAGCTCGCGGACGCGCTGTCGGCCGCCGAGGCGGTCGGCGACGACCGCATCCAGGAGGCCTCCGGCGGCCAGGTGGACCCGCACACGTGGACGCACGGCTCGAGCGAGGAGCGGCAGCGCTGGTTCACGCGCGGCTACGAGGAGGGCACGCTCGCCGCGTGCGACACGTTCGCGGCCGAGGGCCTGTAGCGCCTTCCCGTCAGGGGTTCGGACGCGCCTCGTGGCCCTCGCGGCCGCGGGAGCGCTCGGCCTCCTTCATCTGCGCCTCCAGCAGGTGCCGGCGCCCACCGACGAGCTCCTCGCGGGCCGTGGCCTCCCAGTGCCGGAACCGCGACCAGTAGCCGTCGTCGTACTCCTCGACCACCTGGAACGTCCACCGTCCGGCCAGCACGTTGCGGCCGTGCATGTCCTCGCGCACGCGGGCAGCGAGGTCGCCGTGCCCGGCCTCCTCCAGCGCGTCCAGGGCGTCGCCGAGCTGGATGTCGGTGCGCCCGGACAGCCGGTGGAACTCGTACAGGTGCCCGCGGGCGACCTCGAGCGCCTCCAGCGCCTCGCTCAGCTTCCCGAGCGCCTCGACGGTGTCCTGACCGACGCCGTCGGGCACCCGGTGGGCCTCGTCCGGCCCGTCCTGCGGCAGGCCGCTCACGCGCCCGCCCCCGGCAGCATCCCGTACGCGCGCTCGGGACGGACCGCGAGCAGCAGACGCCGCTCCCGCACCATGACCTCGCGGTACTCGTCCCAGTCGGGGTGCTCGCCGGCCGCGCGCCGGTAGTACCGGACCAGTGCCTCGACGGTCTCGTCGTGGGGGTCCTCGGCGGGCGGGAGCAGCTCGGCGCGCCCGTCGATGACGACGTAGCTCCAGAAGTCCGGTGCGCTCACGTGCAGCGACACCCGAGGGTCGCGCCGGGCGTTGCGCGTCTTCGCCCGGTCGTCGGTCACGGACACGAGCAGGCTGCCGTCCTCCACGACGTGCATGACGTTCGACGACTGGGGCCTCCCGTCGCGGCGCAGCGTGATGAGCACGCTGCGGCGGTTCTCGGTGGCGTACGTGACGGCGGTCGCGAGCTCCACGTCCGCCATCCTCGGGCGGCGCGTCCGGGCCTGCACGTCGGCGGGCGCGGCGGGGCGGGCTACTCCTCGCGGGCACCCTCGTGCGTGTCCGCCGTCCCCGCCGCGGGGAGCGCCGCCACGGCGCCGCCCACCCGGACCTCCACGTCGACCCCCTCGTAGTGCCCCGGCACGTGGGCGCACGTCTCCTCCCGGGCGACCGTCACGGTGATGACGTAGCCGCCGTGCCGGCGCCCGAGGCCGATCCCCCCGACCCCCGGCAGCCCCTGCAGCCTGGTGCGCAGGTGGTCCTTGGCCGCGCGAGCGGCGTCCCGGTCGGTCACCTGTGCATGGTCGGCCCTGCAGGGCCACGTGCGCCAGGGGTGCGCGCCCCGGCGCTCAGGACGTCGGGAGCGCCACCCCGAGCGCGGCGAGCACGTCGTCGAGCACGTTGCAGTAGGTGAGTCCGGTCCCACCGGGCCCGCCCTGCTCGCTGCCGGCGAAGAGGAGGCCGACGCCCGCACCCCCGCCGGCGAGCCGGACGAGGGAGCCGGAGTCACCACCGGCGGAGAAGGAGCGGCCCTCGCCCTGCACCTCGACCTGCCCGTCGAAGCGCAGCAGGCCGACGCCCGGGCCGAAGTCGACGACGACGTCGTCGACCTCGATCGCGCTCACCCGTCCCGTCGTCGCTCCTGTCGTGCGCCCTGTCTTCTCGACCGGCTCGTCGCCGTCGAGCAGCGCGGTGGCCGTGGGTGCGCCGGAGAGGTCGACCTCGACGCCGTCGTCCAGCCGCGCGAGGGCGGCGTCGACCGCGTTCGCACGTTCCGCCGCCAGCGGGACCGCCCGGTCCAGGACGCCGATCCGGTCCGCCCCGACCCCGCCGTCGGCCGGGCCGGGCTGCAGCACGACGTCACCCGGTGAGGCGAGCCCGGATCGGGCGAGCACGTGGCTGTTGGACAGCACGAACCACGCGCCGTCCGCCCGTACGAACGCCCCGACGGTGCCGGCCGTGACGCGCTCGTGCGCGACCGAGGCCCCCACGACGAGCGGCCGCAGCCGCGAGCGGAGGCGGCCGACGTCGACCGCGGCGCGCGACGACGGGTCGGGTGCCCACTGCGGGTCGAGGGCGAGCGCCCGCACCGCACCGACGTGCCGCACGTCGAGCTCGGCCTCGCCCACCTCCTCGCGCATGCGCTCGACGAGCCGGCTGACGGCCGGTCCCTCCTCCCGGTAGCGCACGGCGAGGCCGTAGCCGGACCCGGTGCGCGTGGCGCCCAGCGCCACGGCGGCCGGCTCGGGCGGCGGGAGCGCCTCGGCCGCGCTGGGCCGCGCCCCGGCGCGGTCGGTGGGGGCCTGCGTGGGGGCGGCCGCCCACGCCGCCCAGGCCGCCTTGAGCTCTCGCACGTGGTCCAGCTGCATGGCGACAGCCTGCCCCGACCCCCGGACACACGCCCGGAGGCGGCGCTCAGTCCGCCGGCTGCAGCGGGTCGTGGCCGATCGTCATCAGCTTGTGCCGCCAGGCGGCGTCGCCCGCCGTGGGCTCCAGGTCCTCGCGCCGCTGCGAGCGGACGCGCTCGACGACCCGCGCCATGGTCGTCACGTCCACCTCGTCGAGGTCGGTCTTGCGCCGGCCGAGGATGCGCAGCACGTGCTGGCCGGTGGACAGCCCCGGCATGTGCCCGGTCTCGTCGAGGAACGCCTCGGCGTCCTCGTCGGAAGCCCGTACGCGCAGCCAGTCCGCCAGGTCCTTGCTCGTCATGTTGACGACGGTGTGGAACTCGTCCCACAGCTCGTCGAGCTCGGCGTCGGTCAGGTCGTGTCGTGGCATGCCGGGGCAGTACCCCGGGCCCGCGGCCGCCATGCCGACCGGACCCGTCTGCCGGCCCGTGGCCCTCCACCCGGGTCGGTCCGGAGCCCGGTCCGGAGGACGGTGGGCAAAGGCCTCCCCCTGTGTCGGCCGCGGGGGTCTACCGTTCGCGGAGCACGACGACGGAGGGGCACGGTCATGACGCAGACGCTCGACGCGGCGGCCGCACAGGTGGACCTCGACGCGTTCCGCGGCGAGCTCACCGGCTACTGCTACCGCATGCTCGGCTCGGTGCACGACGCCGAGGACGCCGTGCAGGACACGCTGGTCCGGGCGTGGCGGGCCGTCGACCGGTTCGAGGGCCGCTCGAGCCTGCGGTCGTGGCTGTACCGGATCGCGACCAACGTCTGCATCGACGCGATCGGCAGCCGCTCCCGGCGAGCCCGGCCGCTGGAGATCGGCGACCCCAGCGAGCCGGTGGCCGCGTCCCTGGCCGACGTGCGCGCGCACGAGGAGTGGCTCGAGCCGCTGCCCGTCGGCGCGGCCGGCGCCGCCTCGGGGGTCGACCCGGCCGTCGTCGCCGCCGACCGCGAGTCCGTCCGGCTCGCCTTCGTCGCCGCGCTGCAGCACCTGCCGGCGCGGCAGCGCGCGGTCCTCATCCTCCGCGACGTGCTGCGCTGGCGCGCGGAGGAGGTCGCCCGGCTGCTCGAGGTGAGCACCGCCTCGGCCAACAGCCTGCTGCAGCGGGCACGGGCGACCCTCGCCGAGCACCAGGACGGGCGCCGCGAGGCCCCGCTCGACCCCCTCGACGAGCGCCACCAGCTCCTCCTCGAGCGCTACCTCGACGCGTTCGAGCGCTACGACATCGACGCCTTCGTCGCCCTCCTGCACGCGGACGCCACCCAGAACATGCCCCCCTTCGCCATGTGGCTGCGCGGCGCGGAGGACATCGGCGCGTGGATGCTCGGACCCGGGCACGGCTGCCGCGGGTCGCGGCTCGTGCGCACGCGCGGCGCCAACGGCTGCCCGGCCGTCGCGCAGTACCGGATGGTCGACCTCGAGGACCCCGCCAAGGGCCACACGGCGTGGGCGGTGCACGTGCTGGAGGTGCACGACGGGGCCGTCAGCGGCATCACGTCGTTCCTCGACACGCGGCTGTTCCCCCGCTTCGGCCTGCCGACCACCCTGCCCGCGGGGGCACCGCTGCCCGAGCCCGGGACCCCCGCCGGTACATGAGCCGGCGGACGGGGGGTACTCAGCGCCCATGTCTCGTCCCGCGTACGTCTCCCAGACCCTCCACGACCTCGGCGGTGCCGCCTGGTTCGGCGGCAGCCTCATGGGCGCCGTCGGCGTCAACGGCGCCGCGGACACCACCGACCGCGAGGAGAAGCTCTCGACCGCCGCGGCCGGCTGGGCCAAGTGGTCGCCGTTCCAGGTCGTCGCGGTCGCCGCGCACGCCGTCGGCGGGCTCGGCCTGGTCCTCGCCAACCGCGACCGCGTCGCGCAGCAGAAGGGCGTCACCGCCAACACCGTCGTCAAGACCCTGCTGACCGCCGCCGCCGTGGCGACCACCGCGTGGAGCGGCGTCCTCGGCGCCAGGGTCGGCAAGGAGCACGTCCCGGTCGAGGGCAGCACGGAGCCCGAGGGCCGCACGCCCTACGAGGTGGCGAGCTCGCAGCAGCAGCTCAAGGTCCTGCAGTGGGCCACGCCGGTGCTCACCGGCGCGATCGTCGCGCTCGGCGCGCAGCAGAGCCAGCAGCAGCGCCCCGAGCCGCAGGCGAAGGGCCGCCTCGGCCGGGCGAAGCAGGCCGTCCGCCTGAAGAAGGCCGCCTGAGGGGCCGCCGACCCGGCGACCGCCGGCCGAGGGGCCGCCGCCCGCACGGCGGCCCCTCGGGCCCAGGTGGCGCCGCGGGCGTCGGACCGGTCGGATGACCGTATGGCCGACGAGCGCACCGTCACCCTGCTCCGCCACGGCGAGACCGAGTGGAGCCGCGACAAGAAGCACACCGGCCGCACCGACGTCGAGCTGACGCCGGCCGGGGAGGAGCACGCCCGCGCGGCCGGTGAGGCGCTGCGCGGTCGCTCCTTCGCCGCCGTCCTGTGCAGCCCGCTGCGCCGCGCCGTCGACACGTGCCGCCTCGCGGGCCTCGGCGAGCCGGAGCTCGTCGAGGACCTGCTGGAGTGGGACTACGGCGAGGCCGAGGGCCGCACCACCCCGGAGATGGCCGAGGACGTCCCCGGCTGGACCGTCTGGACGCACCCGTTGCAGCACGGCGAGGCCGTGGAGGCCGTCGGCGAGCGCGCCGACCGCGTCATCGCCCGTGTCGAGCAGGTGGACGGCGACGTCGTGCTCGTCGCGCACGGTCACCTGCTCCGGGTCCTCACCGCCCGCTGGCTCGAGCTGCCCGCGGTCGAGGGCCGCCGCTTCGTCCTCGGGACCGCCGCGCTCTGCCGGCTCGGCCACGAGCACGGCAACCGGGCCGTCGAGCAGTGGAACGACACGGGGCACGTGCGCTGAGTCAGGCGCTCCACGCCTCCAGCACGGCGGCGCGCCAGTCGGCGGCCGGCTCCTCGACGTTGCACAGGACCACGAGGGTGGCCGCCTGCTCGGGCCAGCGCTGGGCGAGGACGTCGACGCCCGGGTCGCCGCCCCCGTGGCCGAACCGCCCGTCCGGGTACAGGAACACGCCGTAGCCCATCGAGTAGCCGGGGGCGTCGTCGGGGACCTCGACGTGCCGGGTGAGGGCGAGGTCGCGCAGGTCGCCCAGCAACGTCCCGTCGTCGTAGGCGGTGAGGAAGCGGTCCACGTCGCGCGCGGTGACGAGGGCCCCGCCGTCGCCGCCGCCCACCACCGGGATGTCGAAGACGTTGGTGCGCCACGTGCCGTCCGCCCGGCGCACGTAGCCGACCGCGACGTCGGGGAGGACCTCGTCGCTGCGGAGGTAGCCGCTGTCCATCATGCCGGCCCTCCGCAGGGCTCGTTCCGTCGCCGCCTCGGTGAACGGCCGGCCGGTCACCTGCTCGACGACGGCCGACAGCAGCACGAACCCGGCGTTGGAGTACTGGAAGCGGCCCCCGGGCACGCGGTACGGCGGCCGGTCGCCGTACAGCGGGAGGAAGTCGTCGGGGCGCTCCATCCGGTAGCAGGGCAGGTCGTGCCACAGCGCCCCGTAGTCCTCGACGAAGCCGGGGGTGCCCGCGTCCTCCTCGGCGTAGTCCGCGATGCCCGAGGTGTGGGTGAGCAGGTGGTGGACGGTCACGTCGTCGTGGAGCGTCGTCGGCCGGCGCGCCGGGGGCAGCACCTCGACCACGCGGGCGCCGGTCCCGAGGAGACCCTCGCGCACCAGGTCGAGGACGGTGACGGCGGTGAACATCTTCGACAGCGACGCGGTGCCGAAGCGGGTCCGCGGTGTGACCGGGACCCCCGCGGCGCGGTCGGCGAGGCCGTAGCAGCCCTCGAGGAGGGTCTCGCCGTCGACCGTCAGCAGGACGGTGCCGGACAGCCCGTCGGTCGCCGCCTGCTCGTGCAGGCGCGCGTCCAGCTCGCGCAGGGCCGTCGCCGACACGGGCGACACTGTCCCGCGCGCGGGTCGCGCCGTCGAGCGGTTTCCTGATGGGCATAGGCGCGCGCGCCCCGGCGTTCAGAGTCGGTAGAAGCGTCAACTACCTCAGGAGGAAGTCGTGACCGGCATCCAGCTCGGCGTCTTCAGCGTCGGCGACGTCACGCCCGACCCGACGACCGGACGGACCCCGACCCAGCACGAGCGCATCAAGGCGCTCATGGCGATCGGGAAGAAGGCGGAGGAGGTCGGCTTCGACGTCTTCGCGCTCGGTGAGCACCACGACCACCCGTTCGTGCCGTCGGCGCTCACCACGATGCACGCCTACCTCGCGGCGCAGACCGAGCGGCTCGTCTTCTCGACGTCGATCGCCCACATCACGACGAACGACCCCGTCCACATCGCCGAGCAGTACGCCATGCTCCAGCACCTGTCGGACGGGCGCGTCGACCTCATGTTCGGCCGCGGCAACACCGGCCCGGTGTACCCGTGGTTCGGCAAGGACATCCGCGACGGCATCCAGCTCGCGATCGAGAACTACGACCTGCTGCACCGGCTGTGGCGCACCGACGTCGTCAACTGGCAGGGCAAGTTCCGCACGCCGCTGCAGGGGTTCACCTCGACCCCCCGTCCGCTGGACGGGGTGCCGCCGTTCGTGTGGCACGGCTCGATCCGCTCGCCGGAGATCGCCGAGCAGGCCGCGTACTACGGCAACGGCTTCTTCCACAACAACATCTTCTGGCCGTCCTCCCACGTGCGGCGGATGGTCGGCTTCTACCGGCAGCGCTGGGAGGAGTACGGCCACGGCCCCGCCGACACCGCGGTCGTCGGCCTCGGCGGGCAGGTGTTCGTCCGGCCCAACAGCCAGGACGCCGTCCGGGAGTTCCGGCCGTACTTCGACGTCGCCCCGGTCTACGGGCACGGGCCGTCGCTGGAGGAGTACATGCGCGAGACCCCGCTGACCGTCGGCTCCCCGCAGCAGGTGATCGAGCGGACCCTGTCCTTCCGCGAGGTGGTCGGGGACTACCAGCGGCAGATGTTCCTCCTCGACCACGCGGGCCTGCCGCTCACGACTGTGCTGGAGCAGATGGACCTGCTCGGCGAGCACGTGCTGCCGGTGCTGCGCGAGGAGTTCGCCAAGGGCCGCCCGGCCCACGTGCCGGACGCCCCGACCCACGCCTCGCTGCTCGCGCGCAAGGAGGCCGAGGGCCTGCCCGAGCGCCCGGCGCACGAGTCCCGGGCGGCCCTCACCCACGACGAGGACGAGGAGGTGTCCGCGTGACCCGACGCATCGTCGTCGTCAGCGGCGGCCTCAGCGAGACGTCCGCGACGCGCCGCCTCGCCGACGCCCTCGGCGAGGCGACGCTCGCCGCGCTGCGCGAGCGCGGGGTCGCCGCCGAGGTGACGACCCTCGACCTTCGCCCGCGGGCGCACGACATCACCAACGCGATGCTCACCGGCTTCGCGGGCACGTCGCTGCAGGGCGACCTCGACGCGGTCCTCGCCGCCGACGGGGTCGTGGCGGCCTCGCCCGTGTACTCCGGCTCCTACACCGGCCTGTTCAAGGGCTTCGTCGACCTGCTGGGTCAGGCGGCCTTCGACGGCACACCCGTGCTGCTCGCGGCGACGGCGGGGACCGCGCGGCACTCCCTCGCCCTCGAGCACGCCATGCGCCCGCTGTTCAGCTACCTGCGCGCCCTGACGGTGCCCACCGGCGTCTTCGCCGCGAGCGAGGACTGGGGCGGGGACGGTGAGGCGGCGGGCGCCCTCGCCTCGCGCGTCGAGCGCGCGGCCCGCGAGCTCGCAGACCTCGTCGCCGCCCGCGACCCCAAGCAGGTCGTCGACGAGTTCGACGCCGCGCCGTCCTTCACGCAGCTGCTCGGCGACCTGCGGCGCGGCTGAGGTCCGGCGGCGCGACCCCGCACGCCCTCACGCCCGCCTGCCCCTCCCGGGGCCGGTGGCGCGTCAGTCGTCGACCGGGGCGGCGTCGGTGACCGGCTCGTCGTCGGCGGCCTCGGGCGGCGGGCCGTGCGCGGCGAAGGGCTCGCCGCCCACACCCTCGGGGTGCTCCGGCCGGCCCTCGACCGCGCGGTCGGTGTCCTGACCGGCGTGGCCGCTGCCCGCCTCGTCGAGCGCGGCGCTGCCGGGGTCGGCGTCGCCCTCGGCGCTGCTCGACACCGGGTCGCGGTCGGTCATGTCGCCGTCGTCGGCCGGGTCCAGCTCGTCGCGCTCGCTCATGGCAGCAGCCGTACCCGGCGCGCCCGCTCGGCACACCCTCGGCGGGCCCGGCCCTCCCGCAGCACCGCCGCCGACCGGTGCGTGGTCGCCCAACTCTTCGCCCGCGAAGATTTCGGGCGGTCGGGGTGTGTGAGAAGCGCTTCTCGTGGGTAGCGGTCCACTGTGAGAAGCCGTGTGATACCCGTCTGCGTCGCCGTGGTCGGCGCCCTCACCGTCTCCGCGTGCGCCCAGGGCCAGGGCGGGGGCGCCACCGACGCGGCGACCTACGACGCCGAGTCCGACGTCACGGGGACCCTGGAGGTCCTCGGCTTCGGGCTCAGCGACGAGGTCGCCGAGACCCGCGCCGAACGGGCGCAGGAGGCGCTGTCGGACGTCGACGTCCAGCTGGTCGAGGGCGGCCTCGACCCGCAGCGCTTCCTGACGGCCGTGGCGAGCGGCGACTCGCCCGACCTCATCTACAGCACGCGGAGCCAGATCGGCTCGTTCGCCTCACGCGGCGTGCTGCGGCCCCTCAGCAGCTGCCTCGAGGGCGAGGGCGTCGACACCGGCCAGTACGTCGACAGCGCCCTGTCGCAGGTCACCTTCGACGGCGAGGTGTACGCGCTGCCCGAGTTCAACGTCGTGCAGGTCCTCGCCGCGAACCCCGACCTGCTCGAGGAGGCGGGCGTCGAGATCCCCCAGGTCGACGGCTCGGACTGGGAGGCCATCCCCGAGGCCACCGACGCCCTCAAGGAGGCGGCCGGTCCGGACGCGATCGGCTACGACAGCAAGCTGCCGGAGTTCTTCCCGCTGTGGGCCCGGGCCAACGGCGCCGAGCTCATCAGCGAGGACGGCCGCACCGCGCAGCTCGACGACCCCGCCGCCGTGGAGGCCCTCGAGCTCGCGGTCGAGGTGCTGGAGCGGCAGGGCGGCTTCGGCGACGTGCAGGCGCTGCGCGACGCGTCGGACTTCTTCGGGGCCGGCAACCAGTTCGCCTCGAACACGCTCGGGGCGTTCCCGATCGAGCAGTGGTACATCAACGTCCTCAACGACGTGTCCCCCGACGCACCCGTCGTCTTCGACACCTTCAAGGACCGTGACGGCGAGGCCATCGCCTACGCCTCGGGTGGCTCGTGGGCGATCCCGACGGGCAGCGCGAACCCGCAGGCCGCGTGCCGCTACGCCGTCACCATGACGGAGGTCGACAGCTGGCTCGCCGCCGCCGAGGCCCGGATCGCCGTCCGCGAGGAGGAGGGCAAGCCCTTCACGGGCCTGCTCACCGGCAACCGCGAGGCCGACGAGCAGATCCGCGAGCTCGTCGAGGAGGCCGAGCAGCCGTGGCAGGGCGGCATCGAGGCGACGTACACCGCGAACGAGAACACGTTCTCGCTGCCGGCCAACCCGGCCGACGCCGAGTTCACCCAGGCGTGGCAGGACGGCGTCAACCGGGTGCTCAACGGCCAGGCGGAGCCCGCGGAGTCCCTGGCCCGCGCCCAGGAGGAGGCCCAGGCGGCGCTCGACGAGGCGTGGCAGCAGTGGGACAGCGCAGGCGGCGACCCCGCCCAGGTGTCGCAGGACCCGGTGGACCCGGCGGAGGTGTCGCCGAGCGCTGGAGCCGACGGGTGAGCGCGGTCGGGGCCGAGCGCCCGCCGTCGACGCCGGCCGACCTGCGCGCGCTCGGGCCCCGCCTGCTGCGACGGGGCGGCGGGGCCGACCGCCCGCCCCTGCGGCCCGGCCAGCGCCGCGCCCGGCGACGGGCCGTGCTCGCCGCGCTCGCCTTCATGAGCCCGTGGATCATCGGGTTCCTCGTCTTCACGGCGTGGCCGATCGGCTACAGCCTCTACCTGTCGCTCACCGACTACGACGTCATCAACGCCCCGACGTTCGTCGGCCTCGACAACTACGTGCGCCTCGTCAACGACCCGGACGTGCGGCTCGCGCTCGGGAACACGGTGGTCTTCACGCTCCTGCAGGTGCCGACCTACGTCGTGCTCGCGTTCGCGCTCGCGCTGCTGCTCGACAAGGCGGGCCGCAGCACCGGCTTCTTCCGGACGGCGTTCTTCCTGCCCCGCATGACCCCGCCCGTCGCGGTCGGTGTGCTCGTGCTCCTGCTCCTCAACGGGCAGAACGGGCTGCTCAACGTCGCCCTCGGCTGGTTCGGCATCGACGGCCCCAACTGGACGACCGACTCGTTCTGGATCAAGCCGGGCCTCGTCCTCATGAGCCTGTGGACGGTCGGCGGGTCCGTCCTCATCATGCTGGCCGCCCTGCGCAACGTGCCGAGCGAGCTGCTCGACGCCGCCAAGGTCGACGGGGCCGGCTTCTGGCGGCGCACGTGGCACGTCACGACCCCGCTGGTGAGCGGCCCGCTGTTCTTCCTCGTCGTGGTCAACACCATCGGCGCCCTGCAGACCTTCACCGAGGCGTACACCGCCTACTTCGGGTCGACAGGGGGCTACGGCAACGACGCCGCGTTGTTCTACGCCATCTACCTGTTCCAGCAGGCGTTCCAGTTCTTCAACATGGGCTACGCCTCGGCGCTGGCGTGGCTGCTGTTCCTCGTCGTGCTCGCCATCACCGCCGTGCAGCTCGTCGTGTCCCGGAAGCTCGTGTACTACGAGGGCGACCGGTGACCGCGACCGCGCCGCGTGCGGCGCCGCTGCCCGGCCGGCTGCCCTCCGGCCGCGAGGTCGTGGAGAGCATCAGCACGCCCGCGCGCCGACCGGAGCGTCACAAGGCGAGGCGCGTCGTCGGGCGCGTCCTCGTGATCGCGTCGCTGTCGCTCGTCACGCTGCTGTTCGTCTACCCGTTCGTCTGGCTGCTGAGCGCGTCGTTCAAGCCGCGCAGCCAGATCTTCGACAACCGGCTCGTGCCGGAGACCTTCACGCTGCAGAACTACGTGACGGTGTGGCAGGAGGCGCCGGTCGCGCTGTGGCTCGTCAACACCCTCGTGGTGACGGCCCTGGCGGCGGTGTCGGTCACCGTGTCGAGCGCGCTCGTCGCGTGGGGCTTCGCGTACTTCCGCTTCCGCGGGCGGGGCGTCCTGTTCGGGCTCGTGCTCGCGACGATGATGCTGCCGGGTGCCGTCACGATGATCCCGACGTACCTGATCTGGGACGCCGTCGGCCTCGTCAACACGCAGGTGCCGCTGTGGGCGGGCGGGCTGTTCGGCAGCGCCTTCTACGTGTTCCTGCTGCGTCAGTTCTTCCTCGGCCTGCCCCGTGAGGTGTTCGAGGCGGCGCGCATGGACGGCGCGAACAACTGGACGATCTTCTGGCGCATGGCCCTGCCGATGTGCAAGCCGGCGATCGTGCTCACGCTGCTGTTCGAGGTGCAGGCGGCGTGGACGAACCTCATCGGCCCGCTCATCTACCTGCGCGACGAGGCGCTGTACACGATCCCGCTCGGGCTGAAGATCCTGCTCGACCGGTTCGTCGGCAGCGGCAACTTCCAGTGGGAGATCGTCGTGACGGCGAGCGTCATCACGACCCTTCCGATGGTGCTGCTGTTCTTCCTGGGCCAGCGGTACTTCGTGGACGGGGTGCAGACGGGGGGCTCGCCGCGCTGACCGCACCGGGCCCGTCGGCGTCGACGCCCGTCGCCGCGAGCAGCAGGTCGACCGTGGCGGCCGGCTCGTCCCACGGGGGCAGGTGCCCCGACCGGTCGAACCAGTGCAGCACCGCGTCCGGGACCGCCACGGCGGCGCGGTGCGCCTGTCGCGGCAGGCACAGCCCGTCGCGACGGCCCCACGCGAGCGTGACCCGACGCCCCGCGGAGGCTCCGGCCGGGACCCGGACCGGGTCGCGGCGGCGCGCGATCCAGCGCAGCCCGGGCAGGAACGCCGGTGTCGTGCCGAAGTGGCGGGCCGCGGTCGTCATGAGGTCCCGGTCCAGCGCGTGCGGGCGCGGGGACAGCGGCTGCAGGAGCACCGCCCGGACGGCCGCGACCCCCACGACCGCGGGCACGGCCGAGCGGAGCACGAGGACGAGGGCGGTCGCCGTCCACGCGACGAGCAGGAACCACGCCCGCCCGAGCGGGCCCCAGTACCCGCTCGGCGCCAGCGACACGACGTGGCGGCCGTGGCCGCGCCGCAGCAGCTCGAGCACGACCTCCCCGCCGAGCGAGCTGCCGACGAGGTCGGCGCCGAGCAGGCGCTCGCGGCGCAGCACGTCCTCGACGGCGTCGACGAGCGCCGCCAGGGCGAAGCGCCCGGGCAGCGCGGCCTGCGCGCCGAAGCCGGGCAGGTCGAACGTCACGACCTCACGGTGTCGAGCGAGGTCGTCGAGCACCGGCCGCCAGCAGTCCGACGTGGCCCCGAGGCCGTGCACGAGCACGAGCGGCTCGCCCGTCCCACGGCGACGGACGGGCGGCAGGGGCACCGCCCCAGGGTAGGGCTCGCCGGCCGGGTCCTACCGGTCGCCGAGGGCGCCGTCGGTCAGGCGTCCTGCCGGCGCAGGTACCGGCCGAAGTGCGGCACCGAGAACGCGATGAGCCCGCGCTCCGCGCTGTAGACGAGCCCCTTCTTGAGCAGGGCGTCGCGGGCGGGCGACAGCGACTGCGGCTTGCGGCCGAGCGCGGCGGCGACGGCCGCGGTCGGGACGGCCTCGTCCGGGTCGCCCGGCCCGTCGTGGGCCTGCTCGACCTCGGCGAGCACGTCGGCCATCGCGCGCAGGTACTCCCGCTCGCCCGGGGTCGCGCGCTCGTAGCGGGAGCCGAAGAAGCCGACCGCGAGCTCGGACTCGGCGCGCGGCACGGCGACCCGCACGTCGTCGGCGGTGATCGGGCTCGTGGTCGCGACGTCCCACACCGTCTTGCCGTACTCCTGCACGAAGTACGGGTAGCCGGCGGTCGCCTCGTACATCGCGTCGAGCGCGTCGGGGGTGAACTCGGCGTCCTCCTCCTTCGCCGGCGCGGCGAGCGCGCGGTCGGCGGCCTCGCGCGCGAGCCGCCCGATGCCGACGTAGCGGAACAGCCGCTCGCTGTAGGACTTGCTCGCGCTCAGCACCGCCGGCAGGTGCGGCAGACCGGCACCGACCACGACGAACGGCAGGCCCGCCTGGCTGATCTCGTGCGCGGCCGCGCACAGGGCGGACACGTCGTCGGTGCCGAGGTCTTGCATCTCGTCGAGGAACACCGCGACGCCCTTGCCGCAGTCGCCCGCGAGCCCGCCGATGTCGACGAGCAGCTCGACGAGGTCGATCTCGATGTCGCCGGAGTCCGCGCGACCCGGCACGACGGGGGCGTCGATGCCCGGCTGCCAGCGGTCGCGCACCTTGGCGTCGGCGTCGTTGTGGCGCAGCGCGAAGGACTTGAGCACCCCGAGCACGTGCTCGGTCTCGCTCGCCGGTGCCCCGAGCTCCCGGACCGCGAGGTGCAGGCCCGCCGCGAGCGGGCGGCGCAGCGACTGCCCCGGCCGGGCCTCGACCTTGCCGGTCCCCCACCCGCGACGGACGGCCTGCGAGCGCAGCGTGTTGAGCAGGACCGTCTTGCCGACCCCGCGCAGCCCGGTCAGCACGATGCTCCGCTCGGGCCGGCCCCGGCCCACGCGGGTGAGGAGCACCTCGAAGGCCTCGAGCTCGCTGTCGCGGCCGGCGAGCTCGGGCGGGCGCTGGCCCGCGCCGGGCGCGTAGGGGTTGCGGACGGGGTCCATGCGAGGACGGTATGCGCCCGTCTAGCCGTCGTCGCAGAACTCCGTAGAGAAGGCCATCGGCGTGTCGTGCCTTCTCTACGAGTGTCTAGCAGCGCGTGCAGACATGGGTAGACCTCGACATCAACGGCGCCCGCCTCACCCCGGTCAGCAGCTATTGCGGGGTCGGCAGGTCCCACGGTCGTGGTCATCACCTCCCTCGCAGAGGATCGCGACCGTCAGGCCTGCCACGGCCGGAGGCGCCTGCTGGGCGAGCCACGCACCGAGCACGCCGCCTGCCGCAGCCGGACGCAGCGATCGCCGGCGCACGCCTGGTCGGTCGAGGACGGGTCACTTGGACCAGTCGGCCACTATCGTTGACCATGTGCAAAATCTGACCGAGCGGCTGGCATCAGCGGTCGAGGCGCTCGGACTCACGGTCGAGGAGGCGCACGAGTCGGACGTGGACTTGTATGTCGTCGTCCCCGTGGTGGACGGCGAACGACGGCTCCCGCTTTTGGCGCGCACCTCGACCAACCCGATGGGGCCAGCCGAGCTCGAGCGTTGGCGGAACCGACATCAGCATCTCGGCCCACTGGTGCTCGGGGTGCATCACGTGAGCCGGGCGACGGGTGAGAGGTACCGGGCCGCCGGCATCCAGTACCTCGACAGCGGGGGCAACGCCCACCTACGGCTACCCGGACTGCTCGTGCAGGTGGAGGGCCGCAAACCGCCTGGCGGCGCGACGGCGGGCAACGACCTGCCCATGGCTACCAAGTCCGGGCTCCGTGTGGCCTTCACTCTCCTGGTCGACCCGGACGCTCTGCACGTGCCGTACGAGCAGCTCTCCCAGCGAGCCGGCGTCTCCAAGGGCAGCGTGGTCAACGCCATGGCCGGCCTCACACGCGCCGGCTTCGTCACCGCATCTCCCACGCGAGCCCTCGTGGACGTCCCCCGCATGGTGGAGGACTGGATCGACGGCTACCGACTCGTGCTGCAACCGCGCCTGCAGCGCTCGGTCTTCTCCGGCCCGCCACCCGAGTGGTGGTGGAAGGAGGATGCGCCGCTCGACGGAGGGCTTCTCAGCGGCGGAGCGGCGCTGCGCCACTACGGAGCCGACCTGCTGCCGGCGAGAACCGTCGTCTTCGGTCATCCGCCCTGGCACGAGCTGCGGCGGCACGCTCAGCTCGTTCCTCGTCGTGATCAGGGCACCGCGCACGTGTTCGAGGTCGAGCTGCGCGAGCAGTTCTGGAAGCCCACCGAGGTCAGCAGGTACGTGCCCGAGCTCCTTGCTGTCGCAGACGGCCTGGGAAGTCTCGAACCACGTGAGGTGGACGCCGCCCGTGCCCTGCTGCCCGCCTACCTCGACTCGTTCAGGTGAGAACGGCCGCGGAGGTCCTCCCCGTGGAGGTCCTGCGTGCCCTGACGACCGTCCTGCCGGTACCGACCGTCATCGGCTCCTTCGCGCGCGACTACTGGGCGCTCTGCGTGGCCGACGTCAACCGCGTCGCGGTGACGCTGGACGTCGACGTGACGATTCTGGTCGACACGCTGCAGGAGTATCGGCGGGTGCTGACGGCGCTGGGGGCCGGGCCGCGGGACTCGGTCGTGAAGGTGCTCGGGTTCGAGGTCGACGTCATCCCCTACGGCGGACTCGAGACGGACGGCATCGTCGAGACGACACCCGGCGTGACACTCGACGTCACGGGTATGCGCGAGGCAGTCGCCGGCGCCGAGCGCGTGGTCGTCGACGACCTGGTCGTGTGCGTGCCGCAGCTCGCCGACATGATCGGTCTGAAGGTGATCGCCTGGGGCTACCGCCAGGAGCTCACCGACAAGGACGCGCGAGACATCGGTGTGCTGTTCGACGTCACCCACCGCGGTCCTTTCGGCGACGAGCTGTGGCAGGACGAGGCGGCGGGCGTGAGGTGCGACTACGACCCCGTGCTCATGGGGCCGTTCCGGGCGGGCAGGAGCCTGGGGCGGTCGTGGGACCCCACGTCCCGCCTTCGGCTCACCGAGACGCTCTCGCGCAACGCCGCTGACCTGGCGGCGCGCATCAGCAGGTTCGACGGCTCCGTGGCCGGACTCCGCATGGAGCAGATCGACGCTCTCCGCTCCGGCGTGCAGGTCCCCTGAACCACTGTCGGTCTCGAACGGGCGCTAGTCGGGCTCCGGCGGAGTCTCCGCGCCCTCCCGCTCGTCGCGCTCGGCCCACTCCAGCAGCGGCGCGAGGTCGAACCCGTGGTCGTCGATGTCGGCGTGCAGGTCGCCGAGCTCGGCGTAGCGCGCCGGCACCGTCGCGATGGTGAAGTCGTCGGGCTCGACGTCGTCGACCTCGTCCCAGCGCACCGGCGTCGACACCGTGCCGACGGCGTTCCCGCGAACCGAGTACGCCGCGGCGATCGTGTGGTCGCGGGCGTTCTGGTTGTAGTCGACGAACAGCGCGTACGGGTCGCGGTCCTTGCGCCACCACGCGGTCGTCACGTCGTCACCGGCGCGGCGCTCGACCTCGCGGGCGAAGGCGAGCGCGGCCCGTCGCACGTCGGTGAAGCCGTGCGTCGGCGGGATGCGTACGTAGACGTGCAGGCCCTTGCCGCCGGAGGTCTTGGGGAACCCGACGGCGCCGAGCTCGTCGAGCACCTCGTGCACGACGCGGGTGACGCGCCGGACCGTCCCCCAGTCGCTGAGCGGGCCCGGGTCGAGGTCGATGCGCCACTCGTCGGGCGACTCGGTGTCCGCGCGGCGGCTGTTCCACGGGTGGAACTCTACGGTCGACATCTGCACCGCCCAGGCGACCTGCGCGAGGTGGGTGACGCACAGCTCGTCGGCGGTGCGGTTCCACCGCGGGAAGTGCACGCGGACCGTCTCGACCCAGGGCGGGGCGCCCGCGGGCACGCGCTTCTGGTGCACCTTGTCCCCCGCCACGCCCTTGGGGAAGCGGTGGAGCATGCACGGGCGCTCGCGCAGCGCGTTGACGATGCCGTCGCCGACGCTGAGGTAGTAGTTGAGCAGGTCGAGCTTGGTCTCCCCGCGCTCGGGGAAGTAGACCCGGTCCGGGCTCGACAGGCGCACGGTGAGGCCGTCGACGTCGATCTCGACCGCCGGCGCCTTGGAGGACCCGCCCGCCACGGTGCCGACCCTAGGCGCCCTTCGCCGTCGCGGCCCGCCGCCACGGCGGCACACCCGAGTCCCGTGTCGGGCGCTCGCGGTCGTCCTCGGCCTCCTGTGTGCCGCGATGGCGGTGGCGCCGCCGTCACCCGGCCGACACGGCGGCGCGCAGACGTCGCAGCGCCCGCTCCGCCCGCCACCCCGCCAGCGCACCGGCCGACACGGCGACAGGGAGGGCGACGACCGGCTCCCACCACCACAGGGTGGCCAGGACGGCGGCGGCCAGCACCAGCCCGACGGGCAGCGACGGCCGCACCCGCGTCCAGTCGCGCCCGGCGATCCGCCACACCACCCCGAGGACGGCCGCGGCGACCGCACCACCCACCAGCCCCGCCGGACACCCCACCACCGCGCCGAGCACGGCGAAGGGCAGGTACGGGAACCCGAGGACGGTCGCTGTCACCGCGCCGAGCGTGGCCCCCCAGACCATGCCGTCCCACAGCGCGGCCCCGACGAGGGTCCACCCGGTGGCGGCGTCGGAGCCCGTCGTCCGGACCCATGGCCCAGCCGTGTCGGGCCGGCGCCGCGGTTGCCCGTCGCCTGCCGGCTTCACGACCGCACCACGCGGGCAGCGCCGCGCCGCGTCGTCGACCACAGCGACCCCGAAGGGTGCCGGCGCCGCGGGATGCGGCAGCGAACCGCCGCGGGGGCGGAGGCGGCAGCCGGCCGCGGCGTCACGCCAGCGTCCCGACGGCTCGGACGCGGCGCACCGCCCGGTCAGCGCGCCAGGCACCGCCCAGGCCCGCGACGACGGCGAGGCCGGCAGCGGCCGGGAGCGACCCGAGCAGCAGCAGCCCGGAACCACCGCCCAACCCCCCGACGACCAGGGCGACGGGCAGCGCGGGACGTACCCGCGACCAGTCGCGGCCGCAGACCGACCACACCGCGCCCAGGACCATCGCCGCGACCGCGCCGCCGGCCACTCCCGCCACGGCCCCGAACGCGCCACCCACCAGGCCGCCGACACCGAGGACCCAGAGGAGGGCCAGGACGTCCCCGAGGGTGAGGAAGCCGTCGACCAGGTCGCCGGCGAACCACCACCCGTCACCCAGCATCGCGGCCACGGAGACGGCCCCGGAGACGGCCCCGGTGACGAGCCCGGCCACCAGGCCCTCGAGCAGCGCCCGCCCGAGCAGACGGGACCCCACGCGCGGTCGGCCCCACCCCGGCCCGGGCAGGTCCCACGGCCCGCTCACGCCCGGTCCGCCGCTCGGGCGAGGCGCCGGGCGTACGCGCCCTGCAGGAGAGGAGCAACCGGACCGGCGAGCGCCGACCACCAGGTCGCGGGGCGGCTCGCGGCGACGACCTCGAACCGCACGCCGTCGGCGGTGCGCCGCACGACGAACGCCTCCTCGCCGGCGAAGGGGTGCCCGGGCAGCGTGCCGTAGGCGAACCCGGCGAGGTCCGGCCCGTCCCACACGCGCACCACCTCGCACGGTGCGGCGAGCGCGAGGCGTCCGACGCCGAGCAGCGTCGTCACGTGCTGCCCGAGCACCACCGGGTCGGCGGGACGGTGCACCCGGACCCCGGCGGCCTCGTGCACCTGCCAGCGCAGCAGCCGGTGCGCCGCCTCCTCGAAGGCGACGGCACGGAGGGCCCGCACCACGTGCAGCGACCGCATGCCGGCCGGCGACGGCCCGCCGGCGAGCACCGCCTCCGTGCAGCCGACCGGCTCGTAGGTCGGCCCGGACCGTCCGGCGCTCACAGCGGGGCCGCCGTCCGCCGCAGGGCGTACCACGCGAGGACACCGCACAACCCCAGGCCGAGCGCGTTGCCGAGCCCGTGCGTGAGGACCATCGCCTCGACCGAGAGCCACGGCAGGTCCGCCACACGGGTCACCGCCCAGCCGAGGGCGAGGAGCATGGTGACGGGCAGGAGGGCGACGGACCCGACGAGGGCGGTCCGGACGGCGCCGCGCCGGGGCGCCAGTGCGTCCAGCCGCGACAGCACGAGCGCTGCGACCGCCCACGTGCCGGCCGTCAGCACCACCGTGCCGACGAGCTCCGCGGCGTCACCGACGAAGTACCCGCCGAGCACGAGCAGCGTGCCGACCGGCACGGTCCACGCCCCGAACCGCGCCCAGCGCGACGCGCCCACCTCGGCGTGCACGAGGGCGGCGACGAGGGCGGCGACGAACCCGGCGTAGTGCAGGTGCGGCGCGGTGAGGGCGAGCACGGCGAGGTCGAAGCCGAAGAGCTCGACGCCCGCCCGCTCGGCGACCAGGGCGAGCGCCCCGGCGCTCGGGGTGCCGAGCGCGGTGAGGACGGCCACCTCGGTGGTGAGCGGCCCGGGTCGACCGCGGCGCCACCACGTGAGCGCGCGGGTCAGGCCGCAGCCGGCGAGCGCGAGGGTCGCGGTGAGGTAGGCCGACGCCAGCGCCACCGCGACGGCTCCGCGGGGCAGCCACGGCGCGGCCGCGGCGGCGAGGCCCAGCAGCGGCCACACCCGGGCCAGCGGCGCGAGGCCGGGCGCGGTGAGCAGCCGTAGCCCCAGCGGCAGCAGGACGACCGCGCCGAGCGCGACGACGAGCGCGACCGCCACCGCGGCCGGGTCGCCGGTCGCGGGGCTCACGGCCGGGCCTCGAGGTCGGGGTCGAGCACGTCGGCGACGGGCGACCGGGTGTCGGGCATGGCGACCTCCTTCTGAACACGTTCAGTTGAACACGTTCAGATGATGTGGCGCAACACCAGTGGCCCGCATGGGTGGCGCGGCTCCGCGGTCGGGAGGACCGTGGCTGCCATGCAGCGACGACGCTTCGGTCGCACCGGGTTCGACGGGTCCGTGCTCGTGTACGGCGCGGCGATGCTGTCCGACGTCGACCAGGACACCGCCGACGCCTCCGTGCAGGAGGCGTTCGACGCCGGCATCACGTCGTTCGACACGGCGGCGAGCTACGGCGCGTCCGAGGAGCGGCTGCGGCCGTGGGCGGACCGGCTCTCCTCGCCGGACGTCTTCCTCGCGACCAAGGTCGAGGAGCGCGGCTACGAGGCGGCGTGGGCGTCGATCGAGCGCTCGCTCGCCCGACTGGGAGTCGACCGGGTCGACCTGCTCCAGGTGCACGCCGTCGGCGAGACCGAGGTGCTCGACCAGGTGACGGGTCCGCGGTCGGCGACCTCGGGCGCGCTCGGGGCGGTGCTGCGGGCGCAGACGGAGGGGCTCACGCGCTTCGTCGGCATCACGGGCCACGGACACGCCGCGCCCGCCGTGCACCGTGAGGCGCTGCGACGCCACGACTTCGACACGGTCCTGTCGCCGTGGAACCACCTGCTGGCCCGACGCCCGGACTACGCCGCCGAGTTCCACGGCCTGGTCGCCGACTGCGAGGCCCGCGACGTGGGGCTGCGCACGATCAAGACCGTCTCGCGCCGGCTGTGGCCGGACGGCGCAGAGCACACGTACACCACCTGGTACGAGCCGTGGGACGACCCCGAGCACGTCGACGCGGCGGTCGCCTTCGCGCTCGCCGAGCCGGGGGTCGCCGCCATCGCCTCCCCCGGCGACGTGCGTCTGCTCGGCGCGACGGTCCGGGCGGTCGAGCGGGCCGGGACCCCGGCCGCGCTCGACGCCGACGACGTCGACCGGGTGCTGTCGGGTGCCGCCGGCTACGCCTCGCCGTTCGCCTCCGCGCTCGACGGACGGTGACGACCGGGTCGCGCTACCCCGCCGGGCTGATGGTGACGCGACGGTTGAGCGCGCGCCCCTCCGGGTCGTCCGCACCGGTCTCCGTCCGCTCCTCCGCGACGGGCTCGGACTCCCCGCGTCCCTCGGCGGTGAGCGTGACGCCCGGCAGCCGAGGCTCGAGCGCCGTGACCACGGCGGCGGCCCGCGCCTCGCTCAGCTCCTGGTTGTAGGAGTCGGAGCCCATGGAGTCGGTGTGCCCGACGACGAGGACGTCCTCGACCCCCGCCTCGCTCAGCTGCGCCGCGACGGCCGCGAGGTCGCCCGCGGCCCGCGGGGCGAGGTCGGCGGAGTCGAAGGCGAAGTAGACGTCGCCCGCGAGCGTGAAGTCGCTCGTGCCCTCCTGCTCGAGGGCGCCGTCCTCCGAAGAGGTGCGCGGCACGACCTCGGCGATGACGCCGTCCACCGTGACGGCGGCCGCGTCGACCGAGGCGATCACCCCGTCGCCGGAGGCGACGGCGGGTGGTCGGGCCACCAGGGGCGCCACCTCGGGCGAGGTGGCGGCGACCGCACCCTGACCGAGCAGGAGGACACCGAGGAGGCCGGTCGCTCCGGCGGCGGCGCCGACCGGACCGGAGCGGTGGCGCCGAGCGGGCCGGCTCACCGCTCGAGCGCGACGTCGGCGAAGGCGCCGACGCCGGGGATGACGACGTCGACGGTGCTCGTCGACTCCGGCGGGGCGGCCATCGTCGTGGTCAGCACGACGCTGGACCCCTCCTGCAGCCCCGCGACCGAGTTGAGGGCGTCGGAGCAGACGCACCGTCCCCCGGAGTCGTAGGCGGCGAGGTGGCGGGTGCCCTCCGCTCCGTCGAGGACGTAGACGCCGTCCGTGCTGAAGTAGGACGGGCCGCCCGGGCCGTCCACCGACCGGCCGTCGTCGAACAGGTTGTTGACGGTGAAGGAGCCACCGGCGACGGTCTGGACGCGCAGCGTGAAGACGACCGTCATGAGCTCGCCGCGCACCGCCACGCCGTTGAGGTCCACCTCGTACGCGCCGTCCGCGTCCTCGGCCGCGCGCGTCGCGACCACCGGCAGGTCGTCGGTCACGGCCACCTCGTCGGTCCCGGCCGCGGCGAGGACGACGTCCACGGTGTCCGCCACCCCGCCCGCCCGCGCGTCGGCGGCGCCCTGCTCGGCGGTGGCCGGTGCGGCCTCGTCGGAGGTCGGCCCCTCCTCGCCCGACGAGAGCGTGCACGAGGCGAGCAGGACGACGGTGGCCGCCAGCGCCCCGGCGCGCACGACGGGCAGGACGGTGCTGGTCACGGGCTCCCCCTCCGGGAACCGGCGCCCCTCGCCGTCCCCCGCGCGGAGTCTGGCACGACGGCGACGGCAGGGACCGTCGAGAAGGTCGAGGGTGGCCGTCGGACGCGCCGCGATGAGTCCGCGCCCGCCCGGCGGTCCACCCCACGGACGCCGACCTGACGCCGACGCACGAGGAGGGCCCGTGAGCGAGGAGACCGGGGCGGCCGCACCGCGGCTCGACCTGCGCGAGGGCGGCCAGCGGGTGTTCGCCCACGCGCTCGCGAGCACGACCGTCGTGGCGGTGGTCAACGCGACCATGTGGTTCGCGGTGACGTTCTGGGTCTACCTGGAGACGCGCTCCGTGCTCGCCACCGGCCTCATCGCCGGCATCTTCCTCGCCGCGACGTCGCTGACCGGTGTGTGGTTCGGCAGCCTCGTCGACCACCACCGCAAGAAGGTCGTCATGCAGGCCTCGGCCGCGGCCTCGCTCTCCGTGTACGCGGTCTGCCTCGCCGTGTACCTGCTGACGCCGCCGGAGCTGTTCCGTGACCCGGCGAGCCCCGTGCTGTGGGGGTTCGTCGTGCTCCTCATGCTCGGCGTCATCACCGGCAACCTCCGCACCATCACCATGCCGACGCTCGTCACGCTGCTCGTGCCGGAACCGGTCCGCGACCGGGCGAACGGCCTCGTCGGCACGGCGACGGGCGTCAGCTTCCTCGTCACCTCCGTCATCAGCGGGCTGCTCGTCGGCCTCGACGGCATGCGATCGGTCCTGCTGCTCGGCGTCGTCGTGCTCGGGGCGTCGATCGTCCACCTCGCCCGGGTCGACGTCCCCGAACCCGCCCTCGTGCGGACGCGGGCCGGCGACGCCGGTCACGGCGTCGACCTGCGCGGCACGCTGCGAATCGTCCGGGGCGTGCCGGGGCTGCCCGCGCTCATCGTCTTCTCGTGCGTCAACAACGTGCTCGGCGGCGCGTTCATGGCGCTGATGGACGCATACGGGCTGTCGCTGGTCTCGGTGCAGGTGTGGGGGCTGCTGTGGGGTGCGCTCAGCACCGGCGTCATCGTCGGCGGGCTCGTTGCGGCGAAGGTCGGCCTCGGCAGCAACCCCGTGCGGACGCTGCTGCTCGTCAACGTCGTGCTGTGGACGGTGACGATCGTCTTCCCGATGCGCTCGTCCATCGTGCTGCTGACGGCCGGGATGCTCGTGTTCATGCTGCTCATGCCGTTCGCCGAGGCCGCGGAGCAGACGGTCCTGCAGCGCGTCGTGCCGTACGAGCGGCAGGGCCGGGTGTTCGGCTTCGCCCAGAGCGTCGAGCTGGCCGCGTCCCCGCTGACCGCCTTCCTCGTCGCGCCCTTCACCGAGCTCGTCGTCATCCCGTCCATGACGGACGGCGCGGCGGCCGACCTCGTCGGCGGCTGGTTCGGCACCGGCGCCGACCGTGGCATCGCCCTCGTCTTCGTCGTGTCCGGCCTGCTCGGGCTCCTGCTCACGACGGCCGCCCTGCTCAGCCGGCCCTACCGTCGGCTCAGCGCCGCCTACGCCGCCGGAGCCGCCGGCACGGGTCCGGCCGAGCGCCGTGGACCGTCGGACGGCGCCGTCGTCGAGGTGCCGGGCCCGCACCCGGTGGCGCCGCCCCTGCCGGCCCCGTCGGGCGCCGACCCGGCCTGAGACCCGGCCCGGGACGAGGCGCGTCAGACCGGTGACCGCCGGAGCCCGGGGCACCTCGACCCGACCGTTACACCCTCGTGATCGTCTGGGACGAATGGGCTTTTTCGGGCGGGTAGCCCTCTAGGTGGAAGCCCGCACCCGACAGATCGGAGCTGCCACCATGACACGCACGAGCACCGCACCCGCCGCCCTCGGAACCGCGCTCCTCCTCGGCCTCGGCCTCGCCGCCTGCGGTGACGAGGTCGACGACGGCACCGTCGTCGAGGAGGTCACCGACGTCTCGACCGAGACGGAGACCGAGGTGGTCGAGGACGTGGTGACCGTCGAGCCGACCGCGACCGTCACGGAGACCGACGAGGAGGAGGTCGAGGTCGAGGTGACCGAGACCGAGACCGAGATCGAGTTCGACCCGGAGGCCACGCAGGAGCTCTCCGACATCGAGGCCACCCTCGAGCCGTGAGCACCGCGGGCTGAGCCCGCCCCCGACAGCAGAGCCCCCGACGCACCCGTCGGGGGCTCCGCTGCGTCCCGCACTCGGCTGTCGCCCCTCACCTCCGGTCCCGGGACCGCGACCGTGACGGGTCGCCTGTTCCGCCACGTCCGACTCGGTGGCACGCTGCCCCGCATGAGCGCGGCGGGACCGCGACGCACGTGGCGGACCACGGCGACGGACCTCGTGCTGCCCCCGCAGCAGCGGCGCAGCCTCGACGAGCTGTCCGGCGACCTCGACCTGTCCCACGGCGACGCGAGCAGCAAGCGCTCGGCCTTCTGGACGATGCTCCTGCTGTCGGCCGTCATCGCGACGGCGGGCGTGCTCTCGGACTCCACGGCGACCGTCATCGGCGCCATGATCATCGCTCCTCTGTCGACGCCGATCATGGGCACGGCCCTCGGCATCGCCCGGATCGAGCGCCGCGTCATGCTGCGGTCGCTGCTCACCGTCGCTCTCGGCGTCGCACTCGTGGTCGGGGTCGGGGCCTCCTCGACCCTCACCCTGCCCGACGTCTACGACCTCGTCGGCAACAGCCAGGTGGCCGGGCGCACCTCACCCGGCCTGCTCGACCTCGTCGCCGCACTCGCGACCGGGCTCGCCGGCGCGGTGGGCCTGGCCCGGCGCGACGTGGCCGCCGTGCTGCCGGGCGTCGCCATCGCGATCTCGCTCGTGCCGCCGCTCGCGGTCGTCGGGGTGTGCCTCGGCCAGGGCCGTACCGACCTGGCCCTCGGCGCCGGGCTGCTGTTCGTGTCGAACCTGCTCGCGCTCGTGCTCGCGGGCACGCTCGTCTTCGCGGCGCTGGAGGTCCGCCGCCGCGCCGAGCGACGCGGCCGGCGCCGGGCGTGGGCGACCATCGGCGGCCTGCTCGTCGTGGTCACGACGGTGCTCGCGGCCAACACGGGGCTGGCGGTCTACCTCGAGGTCGCGACGGCACGAGCCCGGACGGTCGCCGAGGAGTGGGCGGCCCCGGCCGCGCAGACCGAGGTCACGGACGTGC
Organism: Aquipuribacter sp. SD81; assembly: GCF_037153975.1. Classification (NCBI taxonomy): domain Bacteria; kingdom Bacillati; phylum Actinomycetota; class Actinomycetes; order Micrococcales; family Intrasporangiaceae; genus Aquipuribacter; species Aquipuribacter sp. SD81. The sequence goes on along the minus strand of NZ_JBBAYJ010000005.1, from coordinate 58,496 downwards.
AGGTCGTCGGCACGGACCTGGTCGTGAGCGTGCGCACCCCCGCCGACCCGCCGGACCTCGGGGACCTCGTGGCCCGGCTCGGCGAGGTCGGGTGGCTGCCGGCGCTCGACGTCGTCGTGGAGACGACGCAGGGCAGGCGGCTGGAGGCGGGGACGGTACCGCTGGGAGTTGCGGCCACCCCGTGAGCGGGTGACGGCACACCGACCGGACTCACCCGACCGGAGCGACGGGACGTGGCAGGCCTAGAGGCCGCACCACTCGCGGTGGCTCCTGAGGGCGAGCGGTGAAGGGCGGTCGCGGCGCAGGCGGGGAGTCCGGACCCGCGCCCCGTGCAGCTCCCCGTACGTCGATGCACGAGCCGCAGACCCCAGCAGGACCGTGAACGTGTTCTCGTCCACCGCGAGCTGCGCGCCGTCCCAGAGCCTGTGGACGTCTGCACGCAGGCATATCCCGTTCGGTACGACGCTCGTCGCGGGACCTCGGTACGGCGTTATGTGGGCTGCCTCGAGCGCACGCACCGCGTCCGTCCCCGTGATGGCGCAGACCTGCCCGTACGCGTCCAGGACTGCCGTCCGGAAACGGTCCTGGCCCTCGCGTGCGGCCTGCTCCGCGAGGCGTCGGTCGCGCTGGTCACCGACGAGGCCCGGGTCGAAGGTGACGCCCGCCTCGACATCAGACCCCTCCGTCGGGTTGTCCACAGGTCCGCGCGCGTCGAGCCGCCCCGGGACGCCGTGCTCGAGAATGCCGTCGACCATCGCCTGGAGTGCCGCGTTGGTGACGGTGTCACCTGGGCTGCGCAGACGTGGGTCGAAGTCTTGCCTCGTCGCCGCCTCGATGCATGCGACCAGCAGTGCGTCCTTCCCGACGACGGTCCGCGCGTCCCCCGCGAGCGCCTCCAGCACCGCGCCCAGGAAGTCGCTGCGGACGGTGCCGCCGTTGCTGGTGCTGAAGTGCCGTATTCCGAGAAGGTCGGACAGGACGGCCATCAGCGGCCGCTCGGGATACTCGACGCCGTACTCCCTCGCCATGGCCGCACGCTACTGGCAGGTCTTCGCGCCATCAGGACGCCTCCAGGTGCCCTCCTCGACCTCGGTGTGCGTCCAGCAAGGCGCTGGGGTCCGGCGACGCCTCTGCGGCGGCCCGCACCAGGGGGCTCTTCGTGCCCAGCAGGTCGGCGTCTCGCAGCACGTGCTGCCTCAGGACGTGGTGCACGACCCCGACGTTGACGGCGTTCCCGAGCTGCTTGAACGACGCCGCGTCACGCTGGTCCCCGAAGTCGAACCATTCGGGAAGACCCTGCAGCCGCGCGGCCTCGCGAACCGTGAGCCGGCGACGACGCGAGGCAACGACGCTCGTCTGCGTGATCGCCACGAGGGCCGGCAGGTAGGTGGCCCGTTTGGCCCTGATGCCCGAGGGGCGGAAGTGGAGGACGGTGTCCCACAGCGAGGTCGCGTCCTGTGCCTGCCACTCGAGCTTGCGACGGGAGGGCGGGAACCCCTCCAAACCGTCCCAGCGGTCCAGCCACGCGTCGATGACGTCGCGGTGGCGGGCGTACAGGACAGCGTTCTTGCGCAAGAAGCCGGCCTTCCACGTCGGCGTCACCATGGAGACGACGAGGTCCTCAGGAAGCCGAAACTCGTCCGCCCAGATCGGGAACCCCGGCAGCCGCAGCTCGCCCGCGCGTCGCAAGGACTGGACGAAGTCGTCCCACGCCGACACCCAGCGCACCTCGGCGGCCGTCATCCTGGTCGCCGGCGTGACCGTGGACCCCTCAGGGTCGAGGTAGTCCTCGATGTCCCACACGGAGGGATCCCAACCCTCTGCCCGAGGCGTCACGACGGGAGGCATGTCGGTCCAGGCGTCGTCGAGGTCCTCGACCCGTGTCGCGGCGATGAAGACCCGCTCGCGCACCTGCGGGCGCCCCCCCTGGTCCGGCGGGAGGAGGTGCGGTGAGAAGACCGCCGGCGCCGAGGAGACACGGTAGCCGAGCTGGCGCAACGACTTGATGATCACGTGCCACTCGTGCCGGTGACGTGGGCCCGCGAGGTTGCGGACGTTCTCCAGCAGGACGACAGAGGGACTGCGCTCCTCGACGACCCGCAAGATGTTCCAGAAGAGCGTGCCGCGCGCCTCGTCCATGCCCCGCTGCATGCCTGACTTCGAGAATGGCTGGCAGGGGAACCCTGCGACGAGGACATCGTGCTCCGGCACGTCCATCCGCTGCTCGGTCGCCTCGACGATGTCACCCGCCGGCGCAAGACCCCAGTTGCGCTCGTACACGCGCGCCGCGGCCAGGTCGATCTCCGATGCGTAGACGCACCTGCCGCCGAGTGCCGACAGGGCGGCGTGGAAGCCGCCGATGCCGGCGAAGAGGTCGACGAAAGTGAAGGGGGCGCTCTCGCGCCCTCCGCTGGCGGGCCTGACGACCGATGGTGCCGTTCCGACTGGGCGACCCACCGCAGCCCCCTCTCCTCGTTATGGTGATAGCTCAGAGCTTAGCTAACACCTGCCACCGTGAGAAGGCGACGCGGCGGCGGATGTGGATGGAGTGCTGCCACGTCGCCTGTGGACACGACGTCCGCACGGTGCTCCACGAGGATCGACGCATGGACCCTTGCCCACCACGGACGGTGCCACAAGCCGTCCCCGCCCACCCCGGCGGGGCAGCCGAGCACGTCTCGCGTCGGATGAGCGGACTGAGGCGCAGGGACACCCGTCCCGAGCTGGAGCTCCGGCGGCTGCTCCACGCCCAGGGGCTGCGGTACCGCGTCGCCTACCCGATCCCGGGTCAGCGGCGGCGCACGATCGACATCGCCTTCACGCGCAGGCGTCTTGCTGTCTTCGTCGACGGGTGCTTCTGGCACGGCTGCCCCGCGCACGGGACCCGCCCGGGTGGCAGCAACAGCGCGTGGTGGGCCACCAAGATCGCCGCCAACCAAGCGCGGGACGCCGATTCGACCCGGGTCCTGCGCGACCTCGGGTGGGACGTCCTGAGGGTGTGGGAGCACGAGGCCCCGGAACACGCCGCAGGGCTCGTAGTCGCCGCCCTCACTGGCAGGTCCCCAGTCGTTCGGCCGCGCCAGGACTGACGAGAGGCCGGGGCACCTCGGTGCCCCGGCCTGCTGCGCGTGCGCGAGGGGGGAGTTGAACCCCCACGCCCTTTCGGGCACACGGACCTGAACCGTGCGCGTCTGCCTATTCCGCCACTCGCGCGCAGCGACGAGAGTACACCGACGCACCCCCTGCGACGGACCGCGCGTGCTGCTGCCCGGCACCCCCGCCGGTACTGTGCGAAGCGGCCGGGCGTGCCCCGGTGCGCCGTCGTGCCCTCGCACCGGCACGCACGAACCAGCACACAGTGGGAGGAGGTGGACCGACCGTGGGTCTGCTCGACCGTTTCGAGAAGGGCGTGGAGCGCGCCGTGAGCAGCGTCTTCGCCCGCACCTTCAAGTCGAAGGTGCAGCCGGTGGAGATCGCCTCCGCGCTGCGCCGCGAGCTCGACGACCGGGCCGCCGTCCTCGGCCGCGGCCGCACGCTGGTGCCGAACGCGTTCACCGTCACGCTGTCCGGCGAGGACCACGACCGGCTCGCCGAGTGGGAGGACGCGCTGTCCGACGAGCTCGCCGCCGCGGTCATGGAGCACGCCGACAAGCAGCGCTACGCCTTCGTCGGCCCCGTGACGGTCGTGCTCGACCGCGACGAGGACCTCGAGGTCGGCCTCTTCGACGTCGGCAGCCAGACGGTCAAGGGCGCGGTCGCGCCCGCGACGAGCCGCACGAGCACCGCCGGACGCCCCGTCATCGAGGTCGACGGACGCGCCTACGTGCTCACCGGCCCGGTCACGACGGTCGGGCGCGGCTCGGACGCCGACATCGTCCTCGACGACACCGGGGTGTCCCGCCGGCACGCCGAGTTGCGCGTGGAGCCCGGTGCGGGCCGCACCGTCCTGTCGGTCCTCGACCTCGGGTCGACGAACGGCACGTACGTGTCCGCGGCCGGCGACCCCGACGGCTCCGAGCAGCAGGTCGGGCACCAGGCCCTGGAGGTCGGCGACACCGTGCACGTCGGGCGCACGCGCATCGTCGTGCGGGACGCGGGGTGAGGGCCGGCGCATGAGCGAGCTCACCCTCACCGTGCTCCAGCTCGGCCTGCTGGTCCTGCTCTGGCTGTTCGTCCTCGGGGTGGTCGGCGTGCTGCGCGGCGACCTCTACGGCACGCGCGTCGCGGTGCGGCAGCCGCGGCAGGCGCGCGAGGCGCCGGCCCGCGGCGCCCGCGGCCAGAACCAGCCGGCCCAGCCCGTGCCCTCCGGGCAGCCGGCGCAGCCCCAGCAGGCCGCCCCGCAGCAGCCGGCCGCGCCCCGGCAGCCGGCCCTGCCGCGCCAGCTCGTCGTCACCGAGGGGTCGCTGCGCGGCACGACCATCACCCTCGGCACGAGCGCGATCACCATCGGGCGCGCCGCGGACTGCACCCTCGTCGTGGACGACGAGTACGCCTCGGGCCGTCACGCGCGCATCTCCCGCGCCGACGGGCAGTGGGTGCTGGAGGACCTCGGCTCGACCAACGGCACCTACGTGCGCAAGGAGCAGGTGCAGGGCACGGTCCCGCTGCAGGTGCGGGTGCCGATCCGCATCGGCCGCACCGTGCTGGAGCTGAGGGCCTAGTGTCCATCGCCCTCCGCTACGCCGCGCGCAGCGACATCGGCCTCGGTCGCTACGTCAACAACCAGGACTCCGGCTACGCCGGGCCGCACCTGCTCGTCGTCGCCGACGGCATGGGCGGGCACGCGGGCGGCGACGTCGCGTCGTCCCTCGCCGTCGGCCAGCTCGCCGCGCTCGACGGGGAGGCCCTCAGCAGCAGCGAGGGGCAGACCCGCCTCGCGCAGGTGCTGCGCCGCACGAACGTGGCCCTGCAGGACCGGGTGCGCGAGGACCCTGACCTCGCGGGCATGGGCACGACCGTCACGGCCCTGCTGCGGGCGGGCAGCCGGCTGATCCTCGCCCACATCGGCGACTCCCGGGCCTACCTGCTCCGCCAGGGCGAGCTCGTGCAGGTCACGGCCGACCACACGTACGTGCAGAGCCTCGTCGACGCGGGCCGCATCACGGCCGAGGAGGCCGAGAACCACCCGCAGCGCAACGTCGTCATGCGCGTGCTCACCGGCGAGCACGGCGACGAGCCCGACCTGTCCGTGCGCGAGGGCAGGCCCGGCGACCGCTGGCTGCTGTGCTCCGACGGGCTGTCCGGCTTCGTGTCCCACGACACGCTCCACGACACCCTCGCCGCCGGCGACCCGCCCGCCCAGACGGCGGAGAACCTCGTGCGCCTCGCACTGCGCGGCGGCGGCCAGGACAACATCACCGTCGTCGTCGCCGACGTCGTCGACCTCGACGACCCGCCGTCCACCGCGCCGCAGGTCGTCGGGGCGGCCGCCGCCCGCACCCGCGGCGGTCCTGCCGCGGCCGCCGCGGCGGACTCCCCGGCGCAGCGCGCGGCCTCGCTCACCCGGCAGGCCGACGCCGACGACGAGGACGACGACGACACCCCGCTCGGGCGCCGCTGGGTGTTCTGGGCGGTCGTCGCCGTGCTCGTCGCCGGGCTCGCCGGCTCGGTGTGGGCGGCGTGGACGTGGTCGCAGCAGCAGTACTTCGTCGGGGTCGCCCAGGCCCAGGACGGCACCGAGGTGGTCGCGGTGTACCGCGGGCTGCCGCAGGACCTCGGGCCGCTGCGGCTGTCCAGCGTCGTGGAGGTCACCGACATCCCCCTCGAGCAGCTGCCCGTGTACCAGCGCGGGCCCGTGAGCGAGGGCATCACCGCCTCCGGCCTCGACGACGCCCGCTCCCGCGCCGAGGGCCTGCGGCTCCCGGCGCCGCAGTCCACGAGCGCGACGGGCACGGGCACGACAGGCACGACAGGCACGGGCACGACGGCGGCGACGGCGGCCCCCGAGCCGACGGGCGGGGCCTCGGCCCCGGGGAGCGGCCGATGACGACGATCGTCACCGCGTTCTCCCCCGGCACCCGGCGCGGCTTCGAGCTGCTGCTCATCGTCGCGGCCGTCGTCGTGTCGTGCGCCGCGTACGCCCTCGTCGGGCTCGGGGTCGACGGCACGCTGCCGGTCCGCCTGCTCGCCATCGGCGGGGGCCTGCTCGGGCTCGGGGTCGCGCTGCACCTCGTCGTCCGCTTCGCCGCCCCCTACGCCGACCCCGTCATCGTGCCGATCGCGCTGCTCGTCAACGGCCTCGGGCTCGTCATGATCCACCGGCTCGACCTGGCCGACGGCACGTCGCTCGCGGTGCGCCAGCTCGGGGCCGCCGCGATCAGCATCGTGGTCGCAGGGATCGTGCTCGTCGTGCTCCGCGACCACCGCAGGCTGCGCGCGCGCACGTACACCGCGATGGTCGTCGGCCTCGTGCTGCTCCTGCTGCCGCTCGTGCCCGGCCTCGGGCGCCAGGTCAACGGCGCGCGGATCTGGATCGACCTCGGCGTCACGACGTTCCAGCCCGCCGAGCTCGGCAAGATCGCCATCATCGTCTTCTTCGCCGGCTACCTCGTCGTCGCCCGGGACACGCTGTCGCTGGTCGGGCCGAAGGTGCTCGGGCTGCGGCTGCCGCGGGCCCGCGACCTCGGCCCGATCCTCGTCGCGTGGCTCGCGAGCGTCGGGGTCCTCGTCTTCGAGCGCGACCTCGGGACCTCGCTGCTGTTCTTCGGGATCTTCGTCGCGATGCTCTACGTCGCCACCGAGCGGGTCTCGTGGATCGTCATCGGCCTCGGGCTGTTCGTCGCCGGGTGCGCGGTCGCCTACCAGCTGTTCGGCCACGTGCAGAACCGCGTCCGCGTGTGGCTCGACCCGTTCGACCCCGAGCTCATCGACGCGCCCGGCGGGTCGTACCAGGTCGTGCAGGGGCTGTACGGCATGGCCGACGGCGGCCTGCTCGGCACCGGCCTCGGCCGTGGCAGCCCCGACATCGTCCCCTTCGCCGAGAGCGACTTCATCTTCGCCGCGCTGGGCGAGGAGCTCGGCCTCGCCGGGCTGTTCGCGATCCTCGTGCTGTACGGGATCCTCGTGCAGCGCGGCCTGCGTACGGCGATCGGCGTCCGTGACGGCTTCGGCAAGCTGCTCGCCGCCGGTCTCGCGTTCTCCATCGCGCTGCAGGTCTTCGTCGTGGCGGGCGGCGTCACCGGGGTGATCCCCCTCACCGGCCTCACGATGCCGTTCCTCGCCTACGGCGGCTCGTCGCTGCTCGGCTCGTGGATCGTCGTCGCCCTGCTGCTGCGCGTGTCAGACCTCGCGCGCCGTCCCGACCTGCCGCCGGCCCGTCCGGGCGCCGCCCTCGCCCCCGCCTCGCCGCAGGACGAGAACCCCACGCAGGTGGTGAGGCTGCCGTGAACGGCCCGCTGCGCCGGCTCGCCGTCGTCGTCGCCCTGCTCCTCGGCAGCCTGCTCCTGTCGACCTCGTGGGTGCAGTTCGTCGACGCCGCGGGGGTCTCCGCCGGCCAGGGCAACGTCCGCGAGGTGTACCGCGAGTTCGGTCGCGAGCGCGGTCCCATCGTGGTCGCGGGGCAGCCGGTGGCGGAGAGCGTCGAGGTCGACGGCGCCTACCGCTACCTGCGGCAGTACCCGCAGGGCCCGCTGTACGCGCACACGACCGGCTACTACTCGATCGTCTACGGCACGAGCGCCATGGAGCGCGCGTACAACGACGTGCTCGCCGGCACCGCCGACTCGTTGTTCTACAGCCGCATCGGGCAGGTGCTCACCGGACAGGACCCCTCGGGCGGCTCCGTGCAGCTCACGCTCGACCCGGAGGTCCAGCAGGTCGCCGCCGAGGCGCTCGGCGAGCAGCGCGGCGCCGTCGTCGCGCTCGAGCCCGCGACCGGGCGCGTGCTCGCCATGGTGAGCAGCCCGTCCTACGACCCGGACCGGCTGTCCTCGCACGACCTCGGCGACGTGCGGCAGGCGTGGCAGGAGCTCAACGAGGCCGAGTCGCGGCCGCTGGAGAACCGCGCGATCGCGGGCCGGCTGTACCCGCCCGGCTCGGTGTTCAAGATCGTCACGGCGTCGGCGGCCCTGGAGAGCGGGCAGTACACCCCGGAGACCCAGCTGCCCGGACCCGCCGAGCTCGACCTGCCGCAGACGACCACGACGCTGCCGAACTACGGCCGCGTGCCGTGCGGCCCGGACGACCTCACGACGCTCGCCGACGCGCTGCGCACCTCGTGCAACCCCGCCTTCGGCCAGATCGGCATCGACCTCGGCGCCGGGGCCATCCGGGACCAGGCCGCGGCCTTCGGCATCCTCGAGCAGCTCGAGATCCCGCTCACCGCGACGCCCGCCGTCGTGCCGGGCGACCTGAACGCCCCCCAGAGCGCGCAGGCCGCGATCGGGCAGTTCGACGTGCGGGTGAGCCCCCTGCACGTCGCGATGGTGAGCGCCGGCATCGCCAACGACGGCGTCGTCATGCGCCCGCAGCTCGTGCGGACCGTGCGCGGTCCGGACCTGCAGGTCGTCGACGAGCCGCAGCCCGAGGCGATCGGCGCCGCCGTCTCCCCCGAGACCGCCCAGCAGCTCACGGACATGATGGTGCAGGTCGTCGAGGCCGGGACCGGCACGAGCGCGCAGATCGCCGGCGTCGTGGTCGCGGGCAAGACCGGCACGGCGCAGACCGGCAACGACACCGACCCGCACGCGTGGTTCACGTCCTTCGCCCCCGCCGACGACCCGCAGGTCGCCGTGGCCGTCGTCGTGGAGAACGGCGGCGACCTCGGCAGCGAGACCAGCGGCGGCCGCGTGGCCGCCCCGATCGCCCGCGCGGTCATGGAGGCGGTGCTCGCACCGTGAGCGTGCCCGGGCCGGGGCTCGTGCTCGCCGGCCGCTACCGCCTGCTCGACCAGGTCGCGGTCGGGGCGATGGGCGAGGTGTGGCGCGCCCACGACGACACCCTCGACCGCGACGTCGCGGTCAAGGTGCTGCGCCCGGAGCTCGCCGACGACGCGGTGTTCCTCGAGCGCTTCCGTGGGGAGGCGCGCCACGCCGCCTCGGTGCGGCACCCGCACGTGGCGGCGGTGCACGACTACGGCGAGGACGAGGCACCGACGCCGGAGGGGTCGGTGGCCTACCTCGTCATGGACCTGCTCGAGGGGCGGACCCTCGGCGACCTGCTCGCCGAGCGCGGCCCGCTGCCGGCCACCGAGGTCGCCGGCCTGCTCGCGCAGGTCGCCGACGCGCTCGCGGCCGCCCACCGCATCGGCCTCGTGCACCGCGACGTCAAGCCCGCCAACCTCGTGGAGTGCGACGGGCACGTGAGCGTCACCGACTTCGGCATCGCCCGCGCCGCCGACGCGGTCCCGGTCACGCGCACGGGCCTGGTGATGGGGACGGCGGAGTACCTGTCGCCGGAGCAGGCGCGCGGCCGGCGCGCGACCACCCGCTCCGACGTCTACTCCCTCGGGGTCGTCGCCTACGAGCTGCTGACGGGCGACCCGCCGTTCACCGCGGCGAACCCGGCGGAGGTCGCCCGCGCGCACGTGCACGACCCGGTGCCGCCCCTGCCGGACGACGGCCCGCGCGCCGTCCCGGCCGGGATGCGCGCGACGGTGCTGCGCTGCCTCGCCAAGGACCCGGCGGAGCGGCCCGACGTCGCCGCGCTCGCCGAACGGCTGCGCGCCCTGGGGCGCGGCGAGGGGCTCGACGCCCCGGGCGAGGGGTCGTGGGCCGAGCCCGCGGGCGTGCCGGACGCGCGCGAGGAGCGGGCCGCCGCGCAGGTGCCGGCGACGGCCCCGGCCGGTCGGGCGCCGCTGCGCCCCACCGTGCCCGTCGCCGTGCAGGACGGCACCGCCCCCGCCCGCGGGACCGCGCCCGGCCGGGGGGCAGGCGGGGAGCGCCCCGGGCCCGTCGGGGTCGGTCGGCCCGCCGGCCGCGGCACCGGGGCCGGCTACCCTCCCGTCGCCCACCGCGTCGTGCCGCGCGCCCCGCGGAGGCGCCGGCGCGCGCTGCGCCCGCCGCTCGTCGCGCTGCTCGCGCTCGTCGCGCTGCTGCTGCTCGTCGCGCTCCTGCAGGCCCTCGGCCTGCTCGGTCGCGGCGGCGACGCGGGCGACACCGACGCCGTCGCGGCACGGGCCGGCGGCCCCGATGTGACACGCTCGACCCTTCTGGCGGACCACGAGGACGGACGATGACGGATCAGACGACGCCCGGCGGCGCCCGGCTGGTGGGCGGCCGCTACGAGCTCACCGAGCAGATCGGCCGCGGCGGCATGGCCGAGGTCTGGGCCGCCCGCGACTCCCGGCTCGGCCGGTCCGTCGCCGTCAAGCTGCTGCGCACCGACCTCGCGCGCGACCCGTCGTTCCAGGCCCGCTTCAAGCGCGAGGCGCAGTCCTCGGCCTCGCTCAACCACCCGTCGATCGTGTCGGTGTACGACACGGGCGAGGACACCGCGACCGACCCCTACGGCAACCCCGCCCCGCAGCCGTTCATCGTCATGGAGCAGGTGCACGGCCGGACGGTGAAGCAGATCCTGCAGGAGTCCTCGCCGCTGGACGTCGAGGACGCGATGCGGATCAGCGCGGGCGTGCTCGACGCGCTGCAGTACAGCCACCGCTCGGGGATCATCCACCGCGACATCAAGCCGGGCAACGTCATGGTGACCGACGCCGGCGAGGTCAAGGTCATGGACTTCGGCATCGCGCGGGCGATGGCCGACACGTCGGCGACGATGACGGGCACGAACGCCGTGCTCGGCACCGCGCAGTACCTGTCGCCGGAGCAGGCGCGCGGGGAGACCGTCGACGAGCGCTCCGACATCTACTCCGCCGGCTGCCTGCTGTACGAGCTGCTGACCGGCCGGCCGCCCTTCGTCGGCGAGAACGCCCTCGCGCTCGCCTACCAGCACGTGGGCGAGACCCCGCAGCCGCCGAGCAGCCTCAACCCCGAGGTGCCGGGCGACCTCGACAACGTCGTGCTCCACGCGCTCGCGAAGGGCCGCGACGAGCGCTACCAGGACGCCGGCGACTTCATAGCCGACCTCGACCGGGTGGCGACGGGGCTGCCCGTGGCCGCACCGCCCCCCGCGGGCGTCGCCGGGGCCGCGACCGCGCTCATGCCCGCCGCCGCGGGTGCGGCCGCCACGCAGCGCCTGCAGCGGACCGTCACCGAGACCGACCCGGGCTGGCCGACCGGCCCGCGGGACCCGTACGCCGACGACCTCGCCGATGACGAGGAGCCGAAGCGGCGCGTGTGGCTGTACGTGCTCCTCGTCCTGCTCGCGCTCGGTCTGATCGGCGTCCTGTTCTGGCTGTTCGCCGGCGGCGACGACGAGCCGACCGTCGAGCAGGTCCGCATGCCCGACGTGGTCGGCCTCCAGCAGGACGTCGCGGTCGACGAGCTCGAGGAGCTCGGCTTCACCGACGTCTCGACCGTGCCGGAGGACAACTCCGAGGTGGAGGCGGGCGAGGTGACCGCCCAGGACCCGGCGCCCTCCGACACGCTCGAGACGGTGGGGGTCGACACCCCGGTCGTGCTCACCGTGGCCAGCGGACCGGGCGACGTGGAGGTGCCGGACGTCGCGGGGCTGGAGCAGGCCGAGGCGCGCGACGCGCTCGTGGCGGCCGGGCTCGTGTTCGCCGGCACCTCGGAGGAGGACTCCCCCGACACCGAGCGCGGCGTGGTGCTGCGCACCGACCCGGAGGAGGGGGCCGTCGTCACCGAGGGCTCCGACGTCACGCTCGTGCTCGCGAGCGGCCAGAACACCGTGCCCGACGTCATCGGCACGGAGCAGACGCAGGCGATCCAGGCGCTGCAGGACGCCGGCTTCGCCGTGTCGACGGAGTCCGTCGAGAGCCCCGAGGACCCCGGCACCGTCGTCGACCAGGGGAGCACGGCGGGCCGCCGCCTCGACATCGGCACCGAGGTCGTCATCGGCGTCGCCGTGCCGCCGCCGCCCACGCCGACGACCGTCACCGAGACCGTCACGTCGGCGGACGAGGAGCCCGACCCCGAGCCCGAGCCGACAACCGAGGAGCCCGAGCCGGAGCCCGAGCCGGAGCCGTCCGGGGAGCCCACGGCCGAGGACGGCTAGGGCCCCGGGCGGCCGCGCGGCGCCGCTCGGGCGCTCCCGGCGGGCGGTCCCTCAGCGGCGCACGAGCGGGCTGAGGCCCGCCGCGCGCGCGGGTGCGTCGGTGTCGCCGATCTCCGCGAGCCAGTTCGCCAGCAGGAGGTGCCCGCCCTCGGTGAGCACGGACTCCGGGTGGAACTGCACGCCGTGCAGGGGCAGGTCGACGTGCTGCAGGGCCATCACGACCCCGCCCGGCGTGCGTCCGGTGACCCGGAGCTCGTCGGGGACGGTGCCGTCGACGACCGCGAGGGAGTGGTAGCGCGTCGCGGTGAACGGCGACGGCAGCGCGGCCAGCACGCCGGCGCCGTCGTGGACGACCGGGCTCGTCTTGCCGTGCAGCAGCTCCGGGGCGTGCGTGACGGTCGCGCCGAACGCCTCCGCGAGCGCCTGGTGGCCCAGGCACACCCCGAGCAGCGGCTGGCCGCGCTCGGCGGCGCGGCGCACCGTCGCGACGAGGATCCCCGCCCCCGACGGCGTGCCCGGGCCGGGCGACAGCAGGACGCCGTCGTAGGAGTCGGCGTGCTCGGGTCCCACCTCGTCGTTGCGGACGACGTCGACCTGCGCGCCGAGCTGACGGAGGTAGCCGACGAGGGTGAACACGAACGAGTCGTAGCTGTCGACGACGAGCACGCGCGGGCCGTCGGTGGGGGGTGTCGCGGTCACGGGGCCGGTGCCTCTCCTGCGTCGACGGTCTGGTCGTTGAACGGCACGTACGGTGCCACGGCCGGGAACAGCCACAGGAAGCAGACCGCGACGACCGCGAGCACGAGCACGAGCAGCTGCACGACCCGCAGCGCCGTCGGGCCGGGCAGCGCACGGAACAGCGCCCCGTACATCAGGCGCCCGCCCCGGCGAGCACGGCGGGCGGCCCGTCGGCGCGCGCGGTCGTCGACTCCAGCAGCGCGTGGACGACGTAGCGCTCGCGTGCGCTGTACATCGGGTGGCAGGACGTCATGGTGAGCCAGGCCTCCGTCGGCTCCTCGCCCGGGCGGTCCGGGACGGGCGCGATGACCTCCACGTCGGTCGGCAGCACGATCTCCGAGCGCTCGACCCGGTACACGTGGAACTCCGTCGCGGTCTCCACGACGACGGGGTCGCCGGGCCGGAGCTCGGCGATCGGGTTGAACGGCGCACCGTAGGTGGTGCGGTGCCCCGCGACGGCGAAGTTGCCGACCTCGCCGGGGTCGGCGGTGCCGTCGTAGTGCCCGACGCCCTGCTGCAGCTCGAGCTCGCCGGTGCCCGCGACGACGGGGCGCACGTAGTCCTCGCCGAAGGCCGGCACCCGCAGCAGCGCGACCGCCTCGGTCGGCAGCGAGGCGAGCACCGGCTCCGCCGGCGGCGCGGGCGCCTCCGCGGGCGCCGTGCCCTCGGGCTCCGCCGGCTCCGCCGCGGCCGCCTGCCACTGCCGCTCCAACGCCGCGGTCGTGCGGGCCTGCGCCCGGTCGGCCTCCACGTCGGTCCACCACAGCTGCCAGGCGAGGAAGAGCAGGAGCAGAACCCCGGTCGTCATGAGCAGCTCGCCGCTGACGCGCACGGCGCCGCGCGCGAGGCTCACCGGACGTCCACCGCTTCGGCCACCTCGACGCTCACCCGACGACCTGCGCATAGCGCAGCTCGAGAGGACCGGTGTAGGCGGGCAGGTCGGCGTCGGCCAGCTCGCTCACCTCGTAGCCCAGGCCGAAGGCCTCGACATAGGTCCGGTAGGTGCCGACGCCCGCGGACTGCTCCAGCGCGGCGAGCATCGCCTCGGTGTCGCCGACGGCCGTCACGACGTACGGCGGGGAGTACGGCTGGCCCTGCAGGCTCAGCGTGTTGCCGACGCAGCGCACGGCGCTGGTGGAGATGACGCGCTGGTCCATGAGCATCATCGCCTCCGCACCGCCGAGCCACAGCGCGTTGACGACGGCCTGGACGTCCTGCTGGTGCACGACGAGGTCGTCCGGCGACTCCGCGCGCTGCGCCCGGTTGGTCGTGGGGTCCGCGTCGTCGAGGACCACCTGCACGGCCGGGCCGGTGACGGGCTCGATACCCGCGGCCTGCGTCATCGACGCCAACGCCTCCTCGAGCCCGGGGTCGGTCTCGCCGGTGGCGGCCTCCAGCCGCGTGACCTCCTCGCGCAGGGACTCCACGAGCGTCGTGGTCCGCTCGTTCTGCCGGCGCTCGCCCGCGACGAGCGAGGCGAGGTCGGCGCTGTCGTTGCGCAGGTCGGTGCCCTGCGCGGTCGTACCGCCGGCGACGAAGAGCATCCCCGCGGCGCCGAGGGTCGCCGCGACCCCGAGGCCCGGGCCGCTGCGCAGCCGGCGCAGCACGCCCGGCCGCGCGACGGGCGCGTCCGGGGCGTCCGGCGCGTCCGGCGCGTCGTCGGGCGGTGGCGTGGGCGGGTGCATCGTCCCCATTGTCACCTGCCTCGACGGATGCCGTGGCCGCTCGCCGTACCCTGGCCCCCGTACCTGCCAGCGAGGACCCGGGGACGTCCCGGGCCGTCCACCCGAGGAGACCGTCCGTGCCGGAGTCCACCCCGCCGCGCAAGAAGCCGGCGGCCGAGCCCGCCGCCCGCTCGAAGGCCCCCACGCGGAGCCCGCAGTGGTGGGCGCCGCTCATGGTCGTGCTCATGGTCGTCGGGCTCGTGTGGATCGTCGTGTTCTACGTGACGCAGCAGGCCTACCCGATCCCCGGCATCAACCTGTGGAACCTCGGCATCGGCTTCGCCATCGCGATGGCCGGCTTCCTCATGACGACGCGCTGGCGCTGAGGCCGCGCGCCACCCGCACCTCGCCCCGCTCGCCCCGCCTAGCCCCGCCCCGCCTCGCAGCCCGGCAGGCGGGGCTCCCCGGCCCGACGGTGCGCGCCCCCGACCTCCGGCGTGCCCGACCGCCGACGCGCCTGACCGTCGCCGCGCCTGACCGTCGCCGCGCGCCACCGCCGACGCCCGGACGACGCCGTCCGTCCGCGGCGTCGTCGCGCGCGGCGGCCCGTCGGCACCCACCGCCGACGGCCGTCCCGCCGTCCCGGCAGAGGCCCTTGTCACGACCGTCAGCGGTTTTCCCCAGGCCTTGTCCACAGTGTGGAGAACGCCGGACGGCCGCAATTGGACGCACGACCAGACGAAGCGGGGGATGAGCAGCCGAACTACATCGGTGGAAGTTGTCCCCAGCCGTCCTCCACAGTGTGGAGAACCCAGTCACAGCCCCGCGGGCGCCCGAGATCGCTCCCACGACCTGGTACGGGAGTACCCGGGACACCTCGGCACGAACCAGCGGCACCTTGAGGGTGCCCGAGGGGTCCGACAGCCGCGGGGGGCGCCACGGCGCCACGGACGGTCCCGAGGGCCCTCAGAGGAGGAAGCCGGCGGGCACGGTCGCCCAGCGGAGCAGCACCGCGAGCACGAGCAGCACGACGACGGCGACGAGGCCGAGCACCTGCCAGGTGCCGCGGCGGGACCGGGGCGCGAGCAGGAGGACGGCCGCGGAGGCGAGCCCGCCGACGAGCCCGCCCACGTGGCCCTGCCACGAGATGCCGGGCAGCAGGAAGCCCGCGAGGGCGAGCGCCGCGAGCACACCCACCTGGCGTCCGACCCGCGCGCCGCGCCGCGCGTCGAGCACGACACCGGTGCCGAGCAGGCCGAAGACGGCGCCGGACGCGCCGACCGTCAGGCCGACCCAGCCGCCGGAGGCGACCGGTGTCAGCCACAGCACCGCGACCGCCGAGGCGACGGTCGACACGAGCAGCACCGCGGCCAGCCGCAGCCGGCCGAGCAGTGGCTCGAGCTCGCGGCCCACGACCCACAGCGCGAAGCCGTTGAGGAGCAGGTGGAACGGCCAGCCCGGGGAGTGCACGAGGCCGACGGTGAGGAACCGCCACGGCTCGGCCTGCGACAGCACGGGGCTGAACCCGAGCGCGGAGGTGAGCCCCGGCACGGTCAGCTGGCCGAGGTAGACGAGCACGAGCCCGACGAGGAGGCCCTGCGTGAGGCGAGGACGCCCGTCACCCAGGGCGGCGCCGGCGACGGAACGGGCGCGGACGGCAGGGTTCGAGCGGACGCAGTCGACGCAGTGCACGCCCACGGCCGCGGGGCGCTGGCAGTCCGGGCACGCCGGGCGCTCGCAGCGCTGGCAGCGCACGTAGGCGACCCGGTCGGGGTGGCGCGGACAGACGGGTGGCGCCTGCGCGGGACCGTCGCGCGGGTCGGAGCGGCCGGGTCCGTCGTCGGACCCGGCCGTCCCGGGTGCGTCAGGAGAGCTGGACACCGGTGATGGTGATGTCCTCGACCGGGCGGTCGCGCATGTCGGTGGCGCTCGTGGCGATGGCGTCGACGACAGCGCGCGACTCCGCGTCGGCCACCTTGCCGAAGATCGTGTGCTTGCCCTGCAGGTGCGGGGTCGGCACGACGGTGATGAAGAACTGCGAGCCGTTCGTGCCCTTGCCCATCCGCTTGCCGGCGTTGGCCATGGCGAGCAGGTACGGCTCCTGGAACGTCAGCTCGGGGTTGATCTCGTCGTCGAAGGTGTAGCCGGGGCCGCCGGTGCCGGTACCGAGCGGGCAGCCGCCCTGCACCATGAACCCGTCGATGACGCGGTGGAAGGCGAGCCCGTCGAAGAACGGGTCGTTGCGCTTCTGGCCGGTCTTCGGGTCCTCCCACTGCTTCTCGCCCGAGGCGAGGCCGGTGAAGTTGGCGACGGTCTTCGGCGCGTGGTTGCCGTACAGCTCCACGCGGATGTCGCCCTTGGACGTGGAGATGGTCGCGGTCTGCGTCGCAAGCATGGGCACAGTCTCTCAGGCGGCACCGACTGGGTGCGTCGCCGGTGGCTGCCGGCAGGAGTAGGCGCGGCGGCGACCGGGTACCGACGTGACTGGGTGCGTCCGTCGCCCGGTAGCGGCAGGATGGGCGGACGCACGCCCGGGGCGACCGCCCCGGTGTGGGGACCGGCACCACACGACCGGCACCAGAACCGCGAGGAGGACCCGTGTCGAGGAGCAGCACCAAGGCCCGCCGCAAGGCAGAGAAGACCGCGGACAAGGCCGCCCACAGGGCCGCCGCGCGGGTCGGCGCGGTCGCCGGTGCTGCCGAGGCCGCGGCGCGCCCCAGGGTGGATGCCGCCAGGGACTGGGCCGAGCCCCGCCTGAGCAGCGCGAAGGACTGGGCCGAGCCTCGGCTCACCACCGCGAAGGACTGGGCGGAGCCGCGCCTGCACAGCGCCAAGGACTGGGCGGAGCCCCGCCTGCGCCACGCCGCGGACGCGACCGCCTCGTACGCGGCTCCCAAGGTGGAGGCCGCCGCCGACCGCATCGCCCCCGCCGTGGACTCCGCGCGGGACAAGGTCGTCGACGAGTGGCTGCCGAAGGTCGTCGAGGGCGTCGGTGCGGCGGCCGCCGCGGCCGCCGCCGCGAAGGCGACGGCCGGCGAGCGCGGCTCGGGTGCCGTCGACGTGCTGCGCGGCAAGGCCGTCGTGAAGCCGGCCAAGCGCCGTGGGCGCAAGGTGTGGTGGGTGCTGGGCGTCCTCGGTGCGCTCGCGGCCGTCGCGGCCGTGCTGCTGCGTCGGCAGGACGACGCGAGCGACCCGTGGGCGCAGCCCTACCCGACCTACCCGCCCGCGCCGATCCCGCCCACGGGCTCCGCCGCCGACGGCGACGCCTCGAGCACGACGTCTCCGAACGGCAGCCCCGCCCCGGCGTCCGCCCCCGCCTCGCCCACGACCGGTGGCGGCAGCGAGGGCGACGACGACGCGGACGACGAGGAGCAGCGTCCCGAGACGGACATCGCCGAGATCGCCCCCGGCGAGCACACGGTGACCGACGACGGCGCGAAGGACGACGACGAGCGGTCCTGACCCGACCCGCGTCCACGACGGCCCCCTCCCGCTCACGGGAGGGGGCCGTCGTCGTCACGGTCGGTACAGGGCCGGTACGGGGCTGTGCACCGCCGTGCACCACACCCTCCGACCCACCGCGCCACGCCGTGTGACCTGCGAGGACATCCGGCCACGACAGGTCCGGCGTGCGTACGGTGGTCCCGTGCCGACGACGCCGACGGCCGGGCAGCGCGTGCCGACGCCCGACTTCTCCCGAGCCGCCCGACTCGGGACCCTCCTCGCGACGGTGGGCTGGCTCGTCCTGCTCGTGGGTGTCGTCGTGGGTCTCTTCGTCGCGGCGGCTGGGGACCGGTTCTCCGTCCCGCTGTTCGTGCTCGTCGTCCTCGGGTCGCTGCTCGCCGCGCTCGTCGTGGTCGGGCTCGGCCGGGGGCTGCAGATCGTGGCGTGGGTCGGCGACCAGACCGACCGCGCGGGCGCACCGCCGCGGCTGCCCGCCTCGCGCTCCGCGACCGAGGCGAGGACCACGACCCGCTGAGGCCGCTGAGGCCGCTGAGGCCGCTGAGGCCGCTGAGGCCGCTGAAACCTGGTGGACGGCCACCGGTCGGGGCTGTGAGCCGGCGACACCGGCCGCGCGACGCCCCTCGACGAGCGGCCCTACGCCGTCGCGGACCTCGCCGAGGACGCGGTGGCCGTGCTCGACGCGTGCGACGTGGACCGCGCCCACGTCGTCGGCATGTCGCTCGGCGGGACCCTCGCCCAGCTGCTGCTGCTCGACCACCCCGACCGGCTGCGGTCCGTCAGCATCCGTGGCATGGGCCACGCCCTCGGCAAGCCCGTCGTGGCCCCGCTCGCCGAGGCGGTCCTCCCCTTCACGTCGTCGGTCGACGGCGCCCGCGCGGACGGGCGCCTGGGGACCGCGGCAGGGCCGCCCGACCGGCCCGTCTGAGGCCTGCAGGAGGGCCCCCGAGGAGCCGTGCCGACGTCGCCCGGCACTCGGAAGGTCAAGAAATGGTTACGATGGCCCGTCCTCCGCTCCCGAAACCCCCTCCGGAGAACGCTCGTGGCCCGAGGCCGTCACCGCAACGCGCCCGTCCGGCGACCGCTCGTCCAGCCCCTGCTGGGCGTCGTGGTGGCCGGGACGATGCTCGGCGGACCGCTCCTGGTCGCCGCCATGCCCAGCCAGCCCGTCGAGCCCGACGTGCCGACCGTGCCCACGCAGGCCGCCGAGGCCGACCGCGCCGACGCGGTCGAGCTGTCCGCGCTGCGGGCGCGGGAGGACGCGCAGGCCAGCCGCAGCGACGCCCGCTCCACCCTGAGCGCCTCGCCGTCGCCGTCACCCGAGCCGTCGGCCGAGCCGAGCGCCACCCCGAGCGCGTCGCCGTCCCCCACCGCCACCCCGACGCCCACGCCGACGCCGGTGCCCGAGGTCGTCGACGAGATGTGGGCGACGCAGGCCGTCAACGTGCGCTCCAGCCCGTCCGCCGGCAGCGAGCGCATCGGCTCCCTCGCCGGCGCGGAGTCCGTCGGTGTGACCGGCGAGAGCGCGGACGGCTGGCTGCAGGTCGTGCTCGACGAGCGTGCGGGCTGGGTCAACGGCTCCTACCTCGCGGACGCGAAGCCCGAGCCGGAGCCCGAGCCGGAGCCCGCCGCCCAGGCGGAGGAGGCCGAGGAGGCCGACGACCCGGCCGTCTCCGGCGCCTCGTGCTCGAAGAACCCCGGGATCGAGTCGAGCCTGACGAGCAACGCCCGCGCGGTGTACCGGGCCGTGTGCGCGGCGTACGGCGGTTCCGTGTCGTCCTTCGGCGGGCTGCGCCCGGGCGACAGCGGCGACCACGGGTCGGGCCGCGCCGTCGACATCATGGTGTCCGGGCAGCCCGGCTGGGAGATCGCGCGCTTCGTGCAGGCCCACGCCGGCGAGCTCGGTGTCACCTACGTGATCTACGAGCAGCAGATCTGGATGGCCGGCAGCTCCAAGGGTGCGTGGGAGTGGATGGAGGACCGCGGCGGCGCCACGGCCAACCACTACGACCACGTGCACGTCAGCGTGCGCTGAGGCGCTCCGCCACTGGATCCTGGCTCGCGACGCCCGTCCCGCGGGGATGATGGCGGCCGTGCGGGTGGTGAGGGCGGTGGCGGCGCCCGTGGTCGCCGCAGTGGCCCTCGTCGCGCTGTGGCCGGTGACGTTCTGGCTCTCCTGCGGCGACACGTGCGAGGCCGGCGGCTTCACCTCGCTGATCGGTGTTCCCCTGCCGGACGGCCTCGGAGCAGCGGCCGTGGCCGTCTCCGCCGCCGTCCTCCTGGCGACGGCCGCCCGCGTCGCCCTGGGTCCGGCCCCCCGACCCTCCCCGGTCCAGCTGGCCGGACGCTGCGTGCTGCTGCCCCTGGCCGGCGCGAGCGCGGTCCTGTTGGTGCTGTACCCGGTCACGTGGTCGTCGGTGTGCCGCGACGGGGTTCTGACGGGTGACGGGTGTCGGACGGAAGCCGTGACGCTGGCCGGTCTGCACGTGGGCTACCCCGTCATGGCACTGCTACCCCTCGTGGCGTGCGCCGCCCTGGTCGCGTGGGCGGCCGTGGCCGCGCGGGCCTCCCGGCGGACGACAGCCGTTCCGGCGTCCTGAACCGGGTGTCGGTCACGTCGACGTCGGGCCCGGCGTGACGGGTCAGCCCCAGATCCAGCGCAGCGCGGTGACGAAGCCGATGACCCAGACGGCGAGGAACCCGACGACCAGGTAGACGAGCAGCGCGCCGAGCCCGATGTCGCGGAGCCGTCGCGGCCAGCCGCGGGGCGGGGCGTCGACCTCCGGGAACGAGTCGCGGTGTCGACGTTCGCGGGCTCGGCCCGGAGGCTGCGCCCGGGCGGGCGGGTGCCACGTCCATCCCTCGGCGGTGAGCTCGGCGCGTAGGGCCCTGACGCGGGCCACCGCGTCCGGCGGGTACTCGGTGAGCGGTCGGTGCATCGGCAGCCGCTCGGCCCTCGCCGCCGGCTTCCGGTACCGCTCGCGGAAGGCGTCGGCCGCCGTCGTCGCCGCCGCGTCGTCGCGGTCCGTGAGGAGCCACGCCGCCCCGGCCGCCGGCAGGTCGTTCATGGCCAGGTGGACCTCGCCGAGGAGCAGCAGCGCGTCCCGGTCGCCGTGGCGCGTTCCGAGCGTCCCGAGCAGCCGGTCGCGGGCGAGCCACGGACGCCCGGCCGCCAGGTCGTGCCGGGCGTGCTCGAGGGCGTCCACGGCGTGACCGTACGCGTGCGCCGTCCCGCCCGTCCCGACACCGTGGACGTGCGTTGCGGGGGCTGGCAGGCTCCGCCCGACAGGTCCACGGAGGTCGGATGAGCTCGCTGCAGCGGTGGCCGGAGGGCCCGTCCTACGCGCGCCCTCCGCGCGAGAGCCGTGACGAGGGCGCCCGGCGGCGCCTGCGGAACGGGCTGGCGCTCGCCGTGCTGACCGGTCTGGTCGTGGCCGGGACCGCGGCGGCCCTCGTCGTGCCGCCCGCCGTCGCCGGCAGGGTGACCGGCACGCAGCCGTGGTGGGACTGCGAGGTGGGCGGTCGCGGCGGGCCCAGCGAGGAGCCGGACGGCTTCGACGACCCGGCACGCCTGCCGACCGCGGCGCGGCTGGCGCCTGGCACGGGCTGCACGTTCGTCACGCAGCTGACGAACACGTCCCGGGTGCCGGTGACGCTGCGCGCGGTGGAGGACGCCGTCGGGGGCCCGGGCAGGTCCGGCAGCACACCGGTCGTCTACTGGGCCGCTGTCGGCGACGGCCCGAAGGTGACCCCCGTGGCCGGACGGCTCGGCGTCGAACCGGACCCCCACGTCGCGCCCGCGGACGTGCTCGAGGCGCACGCCGTGCTCGACACACCGCTCCGACCGGGCGAGACGGTGGTGCTGCGAATCCACCGAACGGGGGCGCCGACGCCGCTCGACGACTGCCTCCGCCTCGGCTACCCGATCGACGTCGTGGTGGCGATGGGTCCGGTGTCCGGCCGAGCCGAGCTGCGCACCGTCGAGGGTGAGGTCGTTCGCCTGTCAGTCGGACCCGCGACGGAGACCGGCTGCGCGTGACTCCGACCCTGCGAATCGCCTCAGCGGTCGTCGGGGACCATGCCCCACGTGTTCTCCGGGCGGCCCGGGGTCGCGTCGTGACCGCAGCGGACGCACTCGAAGTACGTGCCGTTGCCCGAGGTCCCGGGCTGCACGCGCCGCACGTGGCGGTGCAGACCGAAGGCGCAGAGCACCCGGCCGAGCCGGCTGCGGGACCGATCGCTCATGCCGGCACCTCCGAGGCGGAACGATGGTGGAACGGAGCGGGACGGACGCCCGACCCTGGGTGAAGGCGAGAGGACTCTAACCCTGAAGCCATTGCTTGCGAAGTCGCGGCCGGAAGGGTTGATACGAGCGTCGTGGCTGCTTAGACAGGATCTCGATCCGCCGAGGGTTAGCACTGATTGTTGCGATTGCTGTACCCACTGCTGTACGACTCGCCCAGGTCGTCTCTGTCGCGAAGGTCATTGCAGCAGTGTCCCTCCGGCCCGATGGGCCGCCCATGGACACGTCTCTTGGCGCCTTTCTCGCGGGGCCGATTGGGGCCTACCGCTAGAGCTGCTCGGTGGAGGGCCAGGCGACCTCATGGGCGGGCACCTGACGGCTCGCCGTCCAACTCGTTAGCCTACGTCACGGCGTTTGGTAGACTTCAACCTAGGTAGCGCCTTCGAACCGCTTGGCGCCAAGTGGGCCCCAATTCTACCCTCGATCCGACGGACCGCTTCCAATGGAGTGTCCGGGCGAAGCGTGACGACGAAGACCTTGTCCCAAGTTTCAAACCTATCCTGACGCTTAAGATGTTCGTTGACGCGGGTTTGCACCCCCCGATCATTAAGGGGTCGGTAAACCGAGCCAACGTAAAGAACCGTGCCGTCAAGACCTACGGCTACATACACGCCCACCGGGGAGTCGGGTATCGTTTCGCCGCGCCCGACCTCCACAGCTATCGGAGTGGCTTGCTGCAGGTACTTGCCCGCATACAGAGCAATCGCGTCGTAGTTCATGGCGATGCTTCTTGTGGCCCGGTCCCACCTTGAGAACGTATCGCCTCTGCCACGCGCCAGTTGATCTCGTACTGAGCGACATGAGTCCTAAGGTTGTCAATCAACTCCAACAGGTCAGCAGCTTGGGCTGACGGGATGCCCTCAACTTCGTGCATAGGTCTGCTGTGGCCATCATCTATTCCACGGAGGTGATCATCCGCAGCGACCACTGAGTGAAGTTGGCGGGTTAATGCTGCGATCGAGTCCATGAACTCTTCACGTGGGTTGCGAGCCAGAGGAGCCGGCGGACCCGACCTTGGGACCAGCTGTGTTCGGATGAGGTCGTCCCTCAGTGCAACCGGCGACCCAATCCCACTGATGTCCACGCGACCAGCTTCATCGACGACGTAGCCGGCCTTCTCGCCAGCCCTGCCATCCTGAATGGTTCGCAGCAACTGCTGAATCCCCTGCTTCGAGGCAAGCATGCCCGTGACAAGCTCACCAGGCGTCCTACGGTCCCCCCCAGGTCCTAGGTCGTTTCGCGGCATAGATAATTGCCCATGCCTCGCTAGATACCACATCGCGCGGACTGCCAACTCCACACCGGCGGCGCTTGGACTACGGCTTCCGGCGGCATCGATCGCTCGCGCAGCGAGATCATCGAGCGAAGTCGACGTCGGAACCCAGGTCACCTCGAAGACCGCGCTGAAGACGGCTCCCTCAAGCACCCGGCTCTCGCGCTCCACCGCCGATTCGGTGATCGCCCCGCGCCTGGATCGCATCGCGAGCGCCACTGCGAGGGGCACCTTGTCGGTTCTATTCCGTACCGACCGTCGTCCTTCTTCGCGTTCGAGCACCGTTGCGATCGGACGCTTGATGACGGTGGACTGGGGGCGCTTCCGTGTAGTGAACAACCAGATAAGTTCCGTCCAACGGTCGTCCTCATGAACGGCTTGTCCGTCAACCTTGGTGCCCGCGGCCATCCGCCCAGTCAACCAGTGGTACATCTCGTCACTAAGAAGCGATTCGTCGCGCAAAGCGATCAGGCAAGATTCGCCGAGATGGACATCCTTGGCCGATTCGTCCCACTGCTTCTTGTGGTTCAGATGGTCCTGGGCGACCTTCGCAGCAACCGCCTCCCCGAGAGTCGTGGAAGCTCCTGCATCCGGCTGTACGCCAATAACCAAGTCCACCGGCATGGTCACAACTCGAACTCGCCCGGCGTCATTCAACGAGATGCTGGATGCCGACGACTGCGCTATGGTGTTTAGCTCGGCAATCAGGGAGGCCTGCTCTTGCTCTTCGGAATAGCGAACGAGAACATCACGGGAAGTCAACCCGAGGATATGTTGGGCGTGACTTACCCGCGTACTGCCTTCGCGAATCAGCACAGTCCCAGCCAGTACCTTGCCATCCGCTTGTTCGATCGAAGCAGGCACAGCCAGCGGCGGCTCCATGATGCCCTGCTCGATCAGGGGAGGGCGCGGAACATTCTGCTTTATTGTTGCTTGCACTGTTGTATCAAGTTGCCAGATCAGTTGCTCAAGACTCTTCACGACGATGCTAAAATCGTTCTCCCGGGAGATGGGGGGCTCGAGCGGCTCGAAGAGCGCACGCTGATTACCGGGGGCAACTGCAGCGGGAAACAAGATGTGGTTGAGGATACGCGGGTTGGTGGCATCCGTGATGACCCTGTTCGTATAGACCTCAACCCTGATGACCAGCAGCTCCGCACCCGGGACACGGTATGACGTAGGACTGGAGAGGTTCGCCTGTGCTACTTCGGGGCGCACAACCGCCCGCGCGACCGCTGCCGCGCTCTCCTTACGCAATCCTCTCCGCTGCAACGTAGTCTGAAATGAGCGACGCGACCGGCCATCGGGCAACTCCGGAACTAGCCGAAGGGGGCGTGGCGCATCAAAGAGCGATGTGGAGTCCTCACTCAGACGGTCGGCTTCAATCGCCATCGTTGGCACTCCTTCTAGGCGGGAGTTCAGCTGTCTCTTCGGCCAGCCTTCGGAGAAGCTCCTTTTCGAACGCCGACAACGTGCGAGACTTAATCACGTTCTCGCGCAATTGATACGCTGCGCCGTAGATCAAGTCAGGCTGCAAGGACACCAGCCGATACGTTGGCTCGTCATCTTCTCCCAGTACTTCGATTTCGAGGCCGAGATCTCGGAGTTCCCGGGTTCTCCTTTCCGTGTGAGTTTTGTCGCCGCTCAGAAGGCGCAGTCGCCAAGCCGGGACCGGCTCGTTCACCTTTGCCGCAAGAAGCGCGTATAGGTCTGGATGCGGCGTTGTGTACCGCCGAATGACGAGCAGATGTGAGTCGGCCCTACCGGCAAATAGACTCCGCATCTGGGAGATGACCGCGCTCTTGACCTCGTTCAGTGGGTATTGATCTCGAGGTACGGTTTCTAACGCCATCTCTTGAAAGCTCGCAGCCAAGGCCCGTTTGAGGCGGTTGTACTCAAGAGCTAGACTTTCGTCGAACTCGGTCTGCTTCTCGAGGCGCCCCGCAAACCGCTCCACTGCGGCCTTCGCGCTTGCAATGTTCCTGTTAATCGGACTACCTCCTGAAAGATTGGACGTAGACCTCTGCGATTTCGGTTGTTCAGCAGACGTCGATGGCGGGCGCGGACTCCTTGGTTTTATCCCTTCGGGGCTGTCGAAAGAGAAGGTGTACTGCCCATGGTCTCGAGTGCCGCCCACATGACTCAACTCACCCGGCTGCGATGTGTGCGCATGTATTCATGACGTCCGTGGCCATCCTGGCCGACGAAAGCCTTGAAGCCTGAGATTCGGTAGGCGGGTCCACCAGGGGTCTCACGAGTCTCAACATGAAAATCTTCGGACAGATGGGCAATGCGCCGCTCGAACTGGCGGAGCGTGAGTTGCTCGGAGGCTTGCTCCATGATCAATTCGGAAGTGAGGAACGAGCGAGACGCGCTCAGCACTCTGTAGATCCCGTCCTGCGTCTCGCTGCTTGTCGGTAGTACTTCGTGCTCCTTTTCGTGCCGGAGTGCCGATATAAGGGAGTCGCCCAGCGCGCGGGCTACTGGCGGCGGGAATGCATTACCAATCTGGCGGTATTGCGCAGTCTTTCGGCCCGCCAAGTTCTCCAGCCAAACTTGATGGCGCTGATCCTCTCGAACCCAGCCCTGAATACGCGCAACCATCCCCACTGTGAGACGAGGCAACCGAACACTTGGATGCGGCGCAGACTGTTGGGGCGCATCGTCCGCCACTCCTAAGGCGTCCACCCCGAGCAAACGCCAAGCAGCCTTGGCGCGAGTTGGCCCCAAGTCAGCGCCACCGTGCTTCTTACTGCCGCCAACGATGGTCGGGGCGATACCTCGCGCCATTTCCATCCACTCGTCAGCGTGCTCCCAGGAATTAGCCGCCATGAGGTCTCGTAGCGACGTTCCCACGGTAGTCGTATTCTCGATTCGTGTCGGCCAAGAGAAGAACGGCCAATCTTCAGGTCGGAGCGCAACCAAGACGAAGCGGGGACGTAGTTGAGGAACTCCATAGTCAGCCGCGTGGAGTAAACGCCATTCAGCGACGTAGCCGAACTTCTTGAGACGGTCGAGCACATGCTGGCGGTAACCGCGAAAGCGAGGCGCGGATAGTCCGCGCACGTTCTCAAGGAGTAGTGCTCTCGGCTCAAGCTGCGAGGCCGTCTCCACGGCCCAAGCAAAGAGATCGCGTTCATCCGACGCGCCGAGCTGGCGTCCGGCCACCGAGAACGGAGGGCACGGCACGCCGCCGGCGAGAAGATCCACCTGCCCCACATGGTCGAGGGGGTTGAAGACGGTTCGGTCCGCGACGTCCCCCTCCTTCACCACGTCGGCTCCAAGGTTGGACCGCAGCGTCTTAGCGGCCCAGGAGTCGAGCTCAATCGCGAGTCGGTGCGCGAAGCCTGCCTGCTCAAGGCCCAGTGCCTGTCCTCCTGCACCAGCGCAGACTTCGATGACAGTCAGCTCAGACAACTTTGGCTCCTCGATCGAGATGGAACACGTGGCGTGGGGGCCATCCTGGTACAGCCTAGGTCTGGCGCCCAGGACGCCACACGGGCATCGTGGTGGCTCATGCCCTCCCCCTCGACGGATGCTCCTGATCCGGTCGAGGGTGCTCTGCCGGCTGTCAGCCCGGGTCGCTCCCGCAACATGCGCGCGATCAAGCGGGCCGACACCAAGCCAGAGCTGCGCCTGCGGGCTGCCCTCCATGCAGCTGGCCTGCGGTTCCGGAAGGACCTTCGTCTTGAACTGGAGGGCAAGACAGTGCGACCCGATGTCGTCTTCACAAGACGTCGTGTTGCCGTTTTCGTCGACGGCTGCTTCTGGCACTCATGCCCTATTCACGGCCGAGCACCAACTACGAATCAGTCCTACTGGGGCCCGAAGTTGGCTCGAACGGCCGTCCGAGACCGTGCCGCAGACGAGGCTCTCGGCGGAGCCGGGTGGACAGTCGTCCGTGTCTGGGAGCACCTCGAGCTCAAGGAGGCCGTGCGCCTCGTCACCGAGGCGCTCAGTTTGCCGAGAGAGCCCCGAACACCGCCTAAACCGCAGGCAGTCTTCGAGCGGTAGATCCGACGGCTTGGCGCTTAAAGGCGTTCTGGCTCGCCCTGCGTTCAGTCGAGGCTCCGAATTAACGCCTCGACGATGGTCGGGGCGGGGTCGTGACGGTAGTGGGCGTCCTCGAGCTTGGCGGGTCGAACGAGGCTGATCTCTTCGTGCAGACGCCTGTGGTTGAAACAGTCGATGTCCTCCGCGACGGCGATCTCGAGGTCGTCGATGGACTCCAGAGGCCCTTATTCCGGGCCAGCTCGGCCTTGAAGAGAGAGTTGAACGCTTCGGCCAGGGCGTTGTCGTAGCTGCCTCCGCTGGAGCCGACCGAGGCGACCGCGCCGGCCTCGGCGAGGCGCTGGGTGTAGCGGACGGCGACCTACTGGACGCTCTTGTCGCTGGGGTGGGTAGGGCCGGTGATGCGTGCCCGGCGTGATTCCGCGTCCTTATCCCCATCTCGAGGGCGTCGAGAGCGCGGTCGGTGCGCAGGCTCTTAGACAGCTGTCAGCCCAGGACCCGCCGACTGAAGACGTCGATGACGAACGCCGCGTAGACCCAGACGGCGAACGTGCGGCAGTAGAAGATGTCGGACGCCTAAAGCTGGTCCGGGGCGGTCGCGGCGAAGGCGCGCTGGACCAGGTCGTGTCGCCCGTCCGGCCCCTGGCCGGGGACGATGGTTTGCGCGGCCACTCTGGCGCGGGTGATGCCCCGCAGGCCGGCGGCGCGCATGAGCCGCTCGACCGTACAGCGCGCGACCGGTCGGGGTCCGTCGCCGCGGTCGACGACGTGCCCTGTCCGGCGGGGATCGGCGTGGGCCTTACGGGCGCCGTAGACGCCGTACTTGTGGGCGTAAAGCGTCCGGATCGCCTCGGTCGTGACCACGTCCTGACGCGACCGCTGCGACGGTGGCCGGACCCTGGCGGCGTAGTAGGTGCTCGGGGCGATCGTGACGCCGGCCTCATTAAGGGCGCTGCACATCGGCTCGACCCCGTGCTCCTTTTTGTGGGGCGTCGATGTAGTCGACGATCACCGCTGTAGGCGGTTGAGCTCCGCCGCGAAGAAGGCCGACGCGCGGCGCAGGATCGCGTTCGTCCGGCGCAGCTCCTTGTTCTCGCGCTCCAGCTCGGCCAGCCGTCGAGCGCATCGGTCGTGGTGCCCGCTCGGGCGCTCTCGTCGACCTCGACCTGGGCGACCCAGCCCCGCAGCGTCTCCGGATCTCGAACCCAGGACCGCTGACACCCTCAACCAACGACCGCGGGCACACTCCGATGCAGCCTGCTGCTGTCTGGCAGTACGCGAAGCTTGGGCGGACAGCTGTACTCCGCTGCTATCAGAACAGGCCAGAGGCCCTTCGCGGCGAGCCGAGAGGGCCTCTGGCCTGGGTGGAGGCGAGGGGACTCGAACCCCTAACCCCCTGCTTGCAAAGCAGGTGCGCTACCAATTGCGCCACGCCCCCGGGTGGTGACGGGCCGGGACCCGTTGGTGCTGGCGGTGCGGGAGGCGGTCAGACCGGGTCGGTCGCCTCGGCCCACAGCTCGGCCTCGTGCTTGCGGTCCGTCCACTTCCGCCAGGCGGCGAAGGCGGCCAGTCCCGCGACCAGGGCGACGAGCATCCGCTTCACGGCGCAAGTCTCGCACAGACCCCGCACACCGCCGGAACCTCGCCGTCACACGACCGTCACGGACGGTTCCTAGGTTCGTCGACGGCGCCGACGAACCCGTCGCCGACCCCCCACCCCGACCCCGGAGGTCCCCGTGACCCTGCCCTCCCCTGCCCGCAGACGCCTCACACCGGTCGTCGGCGCGGCCGTTCTCGCGGCGACGACCGCGACGGCCGGGCTCGTGACCGCTCCCGCGCAGGCCCGTCCCGCCGACCGTCCCGTCCCGCCGCAGCAGGAGCTGCAGCTGGTGGAGGCGACCATCGACGAGCTGCAGAAGGCGCTCGTCACCGGTCGCACGACGTGCACCGAGGTGGTCGAGGGCTACCTCGAGCGCATCGAGGCCTACGACGACCAGTACCTCAGCTACATCGAGCTCAGCGACACCGCGCTCGCCGAGGCGGCGGCCCTGGACGCTCAGAAGGCGACCCGCGGCGCCACGACCCCGCCGCTGTTCTGCGTGCCGGTCGTGCTCAAGGACAACATCGACGTCGAGGGGCTGCCGACGACCGCGGGCTCGCCCGTCCTCGCCGGCATGCTGCCGCCCGACGACGCGTTCGTCACCGAGCAGCTGACCGACGCGGGCGCGATCGTGCTCGGCAAGGCGAACCTCGACGAGTTCGCCTTCGGCTTCGGCGGCGCCAGCGCCCTCGGCGGCCAGGTGAGCAACGTCTACGACCTCACCCGCGGTCCGGGTGGCTCGAGCTCCGGCACCGGCGCCGCCGTCGCCGCGAGCCTCGCGATGGTCGGCCTCGGCACCGACACGGGCGGCTCGGTGCGCGTGCCGTCCTCCGTCGAGGGCCTCGTCGGCATCCGCCCGACGATGCGCCTGGTCTCCCAGGACGGGATCATCCCGCTCGCGCTGTTCCAGGACACCGCCGGTCCCATGTGCCGCGCGGTCGAGGACTGCGCGCTCACGCTGCAGGTCATGGCCGGCTTCGACGACGCCGACAGCTCCGGGCAGTACACGCTGCCGCAGCAGCGCGACGACCGTGGCGTCCTGCTGGGGTCCGAGGCCGCCTACGCCGAGGTCGTCGGCGTGCGGCCGGACGCGTACACCAAGGCGCTGAAGCCGCAGGGGCTGCGCAACGCCCGCGTCGGCGTGGTCCGCGCCCTCTTCGGCAACGACCCCGAGGTGATCGCCACCATGGAGGAGGCCATCGCCGCGATGGAGGCGGCCGGCGCGACGGTGGAGGACGTCACCGTCCCCGACCTCGGCGTTGTCACGTCGTTCACGAGCAACTCCCGGTTCGAGTTCAAGGACCACCTCACCCGGTACCTGTCCGACCGGCCCGTCGACGGCTACCCGCGGACCTTCGACGAGGTGCGTGCGCTCACCCCGTCCCGGCAGTCGACGTTCGCCTCGTACGACGTGTTCGGCACCGACCGCTACGCCAACCCGGACTACGACCTCAACACCCTCGAGCGCCCCGGCTACGTGCGCCCGCGCCTGGAGGCGGCGCTCGACAACACGACCCTCGACGGCACCGCCCTCGGCGAGCCCTACGACGCCCTGCTGTACCCGTCGGTGGTGTCGCTGCCGCGGGTCGGCGGGTCCCCGTCGTCCGGCTCGAACAACCGGCTGAGCCCGTACAGCGGCTTCCCGGCGCTGTCGATGCCCGCCGGCTTCACCGAGGCGACGGCCACGCGGCCCGCGCTGCCCGTGGGCATGGAGCTGCTCGGTCGCGAGTTCGACGAGCCGACCCTGCTGCGCCTCGCCTACGGCTACCAGGAGGCGGTCGAGGGCACCGACCTCGCCCGGCAGGCGCCGACCACGGCCCCCGAGCTGCCCTGACGGCCTGACGGCCTGACGGCCTGCACGACGGAGCCCCCGGCCGGACGGTCGGGGGCTCCGTCGTGCGCGACGGTGTCGTCAGTCCTCCGGCACCTCGAGGTGGCGGACGACGCGGGCCGGGTTGCCGACCGCGACGACCCCGGCGGGCAGGTCGCGCGTGACGACCGAGCCGGCGCCGACCACGGTGTGGTCGGCGATGCTGACGCCCGGCAGGACGATGACCCCGCCGCCGAGCCACACGTTGTCGCCGATGGTGATGGGCTCCGCCGCCTCCCACTTGTCCCGGCGCAGGCGGGGGTCCAGCGGGTGGGTCGGGGTGAGCAGCTGCACGTTGGGGCCCATCTGCACGTCGTCGCCGATCGTGATGGCGGCGACGTCGAGGGCGACGAGCCCGAAGTTGGCGAAGCAGCGGGCCCCGATGCGGATGTTCGTCCCGTAGTCCACGTGCAACGGCGGGCGGATGTCCGCGCCCTCGCCGACGGCACCCAGCAGCTGCTCGAGAAGCGCGCGGCGCAGCGGCTGCTGCCGCGTCGTCGTCGCGTTGTACGCGGCCGCGAGGTCCATCGCCGCGGTCGTCGCCGCCGCGAGCTCCGGGTCGTCAGCGAGGTACGGGTCGCCGGCGAGCATGCGCTCGCGCATGGACCGGTCGTCTGCGCTCATGCCGGTGACCGTAGCGACGGGGCGCGAGGGCGCCGTCCGGACGCGGCGCAGGCCGGGCGACGGTAGCGTCCGTCGCGGCAGGAGCGGCGTCGCGGCGAGGGGGACGGCATGGCGGAGGACTGGAACCAGCGCATCATCGAGGCGTTCCGCGCCAACGGCGGCGAGGTCGAGCAGTTCGGCCGGAGCCTCGTCCTCGTGCACCACGTCGGTGCACGCACCGGGACGGAGCGGGTGTCGCCCGTCATGGGCTTCCCCACCGACGCCGGCTGGCTCGTCGTCGCGTCCAAGGCCGGGGCGCCGGAGCACCCGGCCTGGTACCGCAACCTGCTCGCGAACCCGTCGACGACGCTCGAGGCGCCCGACGAGGGCGAGGTCGCGGTGCAGGTGCGCGAGCTCGACCCGGACGAGCGCGCCGTCGCCTGGCGACGGATCACGTCCGAGGCGCCGGGCTTCGCCGACTACGAGAAGCGGACCGACCGCGTCATCCCGGTGCTCGAGCTCACGCGCCGCTGAGACCCCGACTCGTGGGTCCGAGCCGAGGGGTGCACCCGGTATGACCCCACGCGACCTCGGCGCCTGGTGGGACCCCGACGACGCCGGGACCGACGACGCTCCGGACCGGGCGGAGGCCCCGCGAGCGTCCCGGTCGTCGCGGACGCGACCGGTCGCGCCCCGGACGGCTCGACCGACCGGTCCGCCGCCCGGCGCCGCCGGACTGACGGGCGAGCCGGCGTACGAGCGCGCGCCGTCGCGCTGGTGGTGGGTGGGCGTGGGCGCGGCCGGTCTGCTCGTGCTCGTGTCCGCGGCCATGACGGTGCGGTCGACCGACCTCGGCTGGGTCGCCCTGACCGTGGCCGCGGCGCTCACGGGCGCCGCCCTCGTCGTCGCGGAAGGGCGCCGGCCCCGTCGGGTGGCCGCGTCCGAGGCGGGCGTCGAGCTCGCGACCCGCCGGTCCTCCGTCGACCTGCGGTGGGAGGAGCTCCGTCGGGTGCGGACCCAGGGCGCGGTCGGGTTCGACCACCTCGACCTGCACCTGGAGCGGGACACCGGCGAGCTGCTGCGCCTGCCGCGGCGCACCCCCGGCGGGCTGGTCGAGGCGTGGCGGCACCGCTTCGACGGCGCCCGGCCGGAGGACACGCTGCCGCAGGTGTGGCGGTTGCCCAGGGAGCAGGTGCACGCGCAGCTCGGCTCGCCGTTCGTGCTGCTCGCGCTGGGTCTGCAGCTGCCGAACCTGGTCGGCATCGTCTTCGAGCTGCCCTTCACGTGGGTGGTCGCCGCCTACCTCGTCGTGGCGGGCGGCTTCGGGCTGGCGATGACCCGCTTCCCGCACGCCGCGGCCTACCGTGCCGACACGCACGGCCTCACCCGACCGGGCTGGCGGGCGCGGACCACGGCGTGGTCCGACGTCCGCGACGTACGACGCAGGGGCCGCTACGACCCGGAGACCGTCCTCGAACTGACCTCCGGCGAGGAGGTCGTCGTGCTCGGCCCCGACCTGGACCTGGTCCACGGCTGGTGGCGGAGAGCGAAGGGCGGGACGCCCGTTCGCCGAGCGGGCGACAACCCGACGTAGGACGTGGGTGGGCCTAGGTGGACTTGAACCACCGACCTCTTCCTTATCAGGGAAGCGCTCTGACCGACTGAGCTATAGGCCCGCTGCGCTCGTGCGCACGCCGAGGGTACTGCACGCGCGAGGAGGCTCCGAAATCGTCTACCGAGTCCTCATTCGTCGGTGAGGGTGACGTGCAGCCCGCCCACCAGGCCGGAGCTGATGTTGTAGACGAAGGCGAACAGCGTCGACAGCGCGGTGAGGATGACGATGTTCGCGACCGAGACGACGACCGCGAGCGACAGGACCCGCTCGAACCCGACGTAGGCGAGGATGTCGAAGCGGTTGCTGCCGTCGACCTGCCGCACGATCTCGTTGACGTCGGAGAAGACGCCCATGCCGTTGACGACGTTCCACACGACCGCGGTGACGACGACCCCGACGATGCCGAGGGCGACGGCCAGCAGGAACGACAGCTTGAGCACCGACCACGGGTCGAGTCTCGCCACCGACAGGCGCGCCTTGCGCGGACCTCGTCGCACCCCCGGCCGCGCGCCGCGCGCCGCGCCCGGCTGACCGGGACGCGGCTGACCGGGCTGACCGGGACGCGGCTGACCGGGACGGGGCTGACCGGCACGGACGGGCTGACCAGGCTGACCGGGACGCGGCTGGCCCGGGCGGGCGCCCTGGCCCGGCTGACCGGCGCGCGCCGCGGGCTCGCCGTACGGACCGGGCTGACCCGGCTGACCCGGACGCGCCGGTGCACCGGGCTGCGGCCGCGGAGCGCCGTTGCGCGCCTGGGGGCCGGACGGCGCGGTGCGCGCCGCACCCGACGCGGCCCAGCCGTCGGGGGCCGTGCGGCGGTGCTCGCCGGTCGGGCGCGGTCCACTGCCCCGGCCCGGCGTCCCCGGCGGGAGGTCGCGGGGGTCGCCGGTACGCGCGGCGGGCCGTGCCGTCGGCTGGCTGCCCGTCACCGGACGACCACCGGACTGCTCACGCGCGCCCGAGGGCGCGGACGCGCCACCCGGACGGGGCCCCGCCGTGCTGGGAGAGCTCGTCCCCTCGGTCGTGCTCACCCGTCACCTCCCGTCGCCTCGCGACCGGGGTCGGCCGACCCCTCACCCGACGACGGTACGGCATCGGGCGCCGCATCGGTCACCTCGCCGCCGGGCTCGTCACCCGCCGGCTGCGCTGCCCCGCCGTCCTCGTCGACCCCCTCGACGCCGTCCTCGGCGTCCGACGGCTCGTCCTCGCCGTTGCGGACCTCGCTGTTGAGCGTGGCCGCCAGGACCGTGTCGCCGGTCCGCGTGAGGATGACGCCGTACGTGTCGCGGCCGCTGGACCGCACGTCGGCGACCCGGGACCGCATGACCCGGCCGGACTGCATGATGACGAGCACCTCGTCGCCGTCCGTCGTGATGAGCGAGGCGACGAGGTCGCCGCGCTCGTCGGAGGCCCGCGCGACCTTGATGCCGTAGCCGGCGCGGCCCTGCACCCGGTACGCCGAGACCGGCGTCCGCTTGGCGTAGCCGTTCTCCGTGATGACGAGCACGTCGTGGGCGACCGGCGCCGCCGCGGACCCACCGTCGACCGTCGCGGCCCCGGCGTCGTCGGAGCCGCCGGCGGCGTCGACGCCGTCGTCGCCCTCCGCGCTCTCCGCCTGCTCCGACTCCGCCTGCATCTGCGCCGGCACGACCGCCGCCGACAGCAGCGAGTCGCCGTCGCGGAAGCGCATGCCCGTGACCCCGGAGGTGTCGCGGCCCATGGGCCGCAGCGTGGCGTCGTCCGCGGTGAACCGGATGCTCATGCCCTTGCGGGACACGAGCAGCAGGTCGTCGTCGGCCCGCACGAGGCGTGCCGCGACGAGCTCGTCGCCGTCGCGGAGCTTGACGGCGATCAGGCCGCCGGTGCGCGGGGAGTCGTAGTCCGCCAGCCGGGACTTCTTCACCAGCCCGTCCCTCGTCGCCAGCACGAGGTACGGCGCGTCGTCGTACCCGGCGAGGTCGACGACCTGCGCGATGCGCTCGTCCGGCTGGAAGGCGAGCAGGTTCGCGACGTGCTGGCCCTTGGAGTCCCGCGCGCCCTCGGGCAGCTCGTACGCCTTCGCGCGGTACACCCGCCCGAGGTTGGTGAAGAACAGCAGCCAGTGGTGCGTCGAGGTCGTGAAGAAGTGCTCGACGACGTCGTCGCCGCGCAGCGCCGCCCCGCGGATGCCCCGCCCGCCGCGCCGCTGCGCGCGGTAGGAGTCCGCCCGCGTCCGCTTGGCGTACCCGCCGCGCGTGATGGTGACGACGACCTCCTCCTCCGGGATGAGGTCCTCCATCGAGACCTCCGCCGAGCTCGGCATGATCCGCGTGCGCCGCTCGTCGCCGTACTTGTCGACGATGGCGGCGAGCTCGGTGGAGACGATGTCGCGCTGGCGCTGCGGCGTCGCGAGGATCTCGCGGTAGTCCTCGATCTGCGCGGTCAGCTCCTCGTACTCGTCGACGATCTTCTGCCGCTCCAGGGCCGCGAGCTGGCGCAGCTGCATGGCGAGGATGGCCCGGGCCTGCGTCTCGTCGACGTCGAGCAGCTCCATGAGGCCGTTGCGCGCGTCCTCGACCGTCGGGCTGCGGCGGATGAGGGCGATGACCTCGTCGAGGTTCTCCAGCGCCCGCAGGTACCCGATGAGCAGGTGCTGCCGCTCCAGCGCCTGGCGCAGGCGGTACTGCGTGCGCCGCTGGATGACCTCGAGCTGGTGCTCGATCCAGTGGGTGATGAACCCGTCGAGGCTGAGGGTGCGGGGCACGCCGTCGACGAGCGCGAGCATGTTCGCGCTGAAGTTGTACTGCAGCTGCGTGTGCTTGTAGAGGTTGTTGAGCACGACCTTCGCGACCGCGTCGCGCTTGAGCACGACGACGAGCCGCTGCCCCGTGCGCCCCGACGTCTCGTCGCGGATGTCGGCGACGCCCGCGAGGCGCCCCTCCTTGACCATCTCCGCGATCTTCTCGGCGAGGTTGTCGGGGTTGACCTGGTACGGCAGCTCGGTGACGACGAGGCACGTGCGGCCCTGCAGCTCCTCGACCTCGACGATCGCGCGCATCGTGATCGACCCTCGACCGGTGCGGTAGGCGTCCTCGATGCCGGCGCGACCGAGGATCGTCGCCGCCGTCGGGAAGTCCGGGCCCTGCACGCGCTCCATGAGCCCGTCGAGCAGCTCGGCCCCGGACAGGTCCGGGTTCTCCAGCGCGTACTGCACCGCGGCCGCGACCTCGCGCAGGTTGTGCGGCGGGATGTTGGTCGCCATGCCGACCGCGATGCCGGCGGAGCCGTTGACGAGCAGGTTGGGGAAGCGGCTCGGCAGGACCGACGGCTCCTGGGTGCGCCCGTCGTAGTTGTCGACGAAGTCGACGGTCTCCTCGCCGATGTCGCGGACGAGCTCCATGGCCAGCGGCGCCATGCGGCACTCGGTGTAGCGGTGGGCGGCGGCGCCGAGGTTGCCGGGCGAGCCGAAGTTGCCCTGCCCGTCGACGAGCGGGTACCGCATGACCCACTTCTGCACGAGGCGCACGAGGGTGTCGTAGATCGCCCCGTCGCCGTGCGGGTGGTACTGCCCCATGACGTCGCCGAGCACGCGGGTGCACTTGGAGTACTGCCGGTCGGGGCGGTAGCCGCCGTCGTACATCGCGTACAGGACGCGGCGGTGGACGGGCTTGAGACCGTCGCGGACGTCGGGCAGGGCCCGGCCCACGATGACGCTCATCGCGTAGTCGAGGTAGGACCGCTGCATCTGCTGCTGCAGGTCGACCAGCTCGATGCGGTCGCCGGGCGGGGTGTCGACGGTCTCGGTCACGGTGGAGGGCCTCCGTCAGGTGGGTGGGCGCGGGACGGCGGTCGCGCGGGCCCGGGGGCGGGCGCGCGGTGGCCGCTCAGATGTCGAGGAAGCGGACGTCCTTGGCGTTGCGCTGGATGAAGGACCGACGGGACTCCACGTCGTCGCCCATGAGGATGCTGAACACGGCGTCGGCCGCGGCCGCGTCCTCCAGCGTCACCCGCAGCAGGGTGCGTGTCGCGGGGTCCATGGTCGTGTCCCACAGCTCGTCGAAGTTCATCTCGCCGAGGCCCTTGTAGCGCTGGATCGACTGCTCCTTGGGCAGGCGCTTGCCCGCCTCCAGGCCGGCCTTCGTCAGCGCCTCCCGCTCGCGGTCGGTGTAGGCGTACTCGTGGTCGGCGTTGCTCCACTTGATCCGGTACAGCGGCGGCTGGGCGAGGAACACGTGCCCGGCCTCGACGAGCCCACGCATGTAACGGAACAGCAGCGTGAGCAGCAGCGTCTGGATGTGCTGGCCGTCGACGTCGGCGTCGGCCATGAGGACGATCTTGTGGTAGCGCAGCTTGGAGATGTCGAAGTCCTCGCCGACGCCCGTGCCGAGCGCGGTGATGAGCGACTGGATGGCCTCGCTGCCGAGCGCGCGGTCGAGCCGGGCCTTCTCGACGTTGAGGATCTTGCCGCGCAGCGGGAGGATCGCCTGCGTCTCCGGGTCGCGCCCGTCGACCGCGGACCCACCGGCGCTGTCGCCCTCGACGATGTAGATCTCGCAGCGGGCGGGGTCGCGGCTCGAGCAGTCGCGGAGCTTGCCGGGCATGGAGTTGGACTCCAGCAGTCCCTTGCGGCGCGTGGCCTCGCGGGCGCGGCGCGCCGCGACCCGGGCGGCGGCGGCCTGCTGGGCCTTGCGGATGATGTCGCGCGCCTCGCGGGGGTGGGAGCCGAACCACGCGCCGAGCTCCTCGTTGAGGACCTTCTGCACGTAGCTGCGCGCCTCGGTGTTGCCGAGCTTCGTCTTGGTCTGCCCCTCGAACTGCGGCTCGGAGAGCTTGACGCTGATGACGGCGGTGAGACCCTCGCGGATGTCGTCGCCCGTCAGCTGCTCGTCCTTCTTGAGCATGTTGTTGTCGCGGGCGTAGCGGCCGACGAGCCCCGTGAGCGCGGCGCGGAAGCCCTCCTCGTGGGTGCCGCCCTCGTGCGTGTTGATGGTGTTCGCGTAGGTGTGGACCGACTCGTTGTAGGCGGTCGTCCACTGCATGGCGATCTCGACGCTGATGTGGCGGTCGGTGTCCTCGGACTCGAAGGCGAGGATCTCCGCGTGCACCGGCTCGGACTTCTTGCGGTCGTTGAGGTGCGCGACGTAGTCGACGAGCCCGCCGTCGTAGCGGTACGTCGTGCGGCGCTCGCGCGGCGCGGCGGCCGCCGCGGCGTCGGCCCGCTCGACGTCGTCGGGGCTGTCGCCGTCGGTGACGTGGTCGGTGCGCTCGTCGACGAGGGTGAGCGTGAGGCCCTTGTTGAGGAACGCCATCTGCTGGAAGCGGCTGCGGAGGGTCTCGGCGTCGAACTCGACGGTCTCGAAGATGTCGGCGTTCGGCCAGAACGTCACCGTCGTGCCGGTGGTGGACGTCTCCTCGCCGGTCTCCAGCGGCCCCGTGGGCACGCCGCTGAGGAAGGCGATCCGGTGGACGCGGCCGTCGCGCCGCACCTCGACCTCGAGCCGGCTCGACAGCGCGTTGACGACGCTGACGCCGACGCCGTGCAGGCCGCCGGAGACCGCGTACCCGCCGCCGCCGAACTTGCCGCCGGCGTGCAGGACGGTGAGAACGACCTCGACGGCCGGCTTCTTCTCGACGGGGTGCATGTCGACGGGGATGCCGCGGCCGTTGTCGACCACGCGGACGCCGCCGTCGTCGAGCAGCGTGACCTCGATGGTGTCGCAGTACCCGGCGAGGGCCTCGTCGACGGAGTTGTCGACCACCTCGTACACGAGGTGGTGCAGGCCCCGGGGGCCGGTGGAGCCGATGTACATGCCGGGGCGCTTGCGGACGGCCTCGAGCCCCTCGAGCACCGTGATGTTGGCGGCGTCGTAGCCGCCGCCCGCGGTCGGCGCCGCCGCGGGCGGGGCGGCAGCAGCGGTCTCGGGGGAGGGGGAGGTGCCGGTCGTAGGGTCGGTGGGGACGGTCCCGTCGGTCACGCGGCAGTGCTCCTCGAGTGGGTGGGCAACCCGCTCAGTCTACTCCTGCCGGGCTCGCCGATCCGGTCACCCACAGGCCGGGGAGCCGGATCGCGTCGCGCCAGGGCGCCCAGGAGCCGCGCGGACCCCTTCCGTGAGGGGGGACACGGGCGCGGGGGTCCGTGACGCGAGACGGCGCTCAGCCGTAGGTGTCCCGGGCGCCGCGGCCGCGCACCGACAGCCGCCCGCGCCGCCACGACGGCGCGTCGGGGGCGAGCACGTCGACGCTGCGCACCACGCCCTCGCCGACGACCTCGCCCATGCGCCGCACGACGTCCGGCGCGAGCATCCGCAGCTGGGTCGCCCACGCCGTCGTGCTCGCGCGGACGGTGAGGACGCCGTCGCCGAAGCCGACGGGCACGCAGTGGTCGGCCACCTCGCGGCCCACGACCTCCGGCCAGCGCCCCATGACCCCGCCGACGGCGACGGCGTCGTCCCAGCCGGCGGCCCCGACGAGCGCGCCTGTGACGTCGCCGAGGCGGGCGGGGTCGCGCGGGCCCGGCCGGGCGCCGGACAGGTTGACCTCCTCCCGGGCGCGGCGGGCCGCGTACCGGGCCCGACCGCCGAGCCCGCCCGCGGCGAGCGCGGCCGCCGACCCGCCCGGCAGGGCGCGCACGCCACCGGCCGGACGGAAGCCGCGCGCGCGGGCGGCGGCCAGCGCCCGCTGCCACGCGACGGTGAAGGCGTCGGGCTCGGCGTCGGGCTCGGCGTCGGGCTCTGGGACCGGCTCTGGGACCGGCTCGGGGCCCGGCTCGGCGACGGGGCCGGTCCCCGACCCGGCGCGGGCGGCCGGTCGCCGGGTGCCGCGTCCCGCCCCCGGGTTGTCCCGACGCCCGCTCACGCCGCGGCCACCGTGCTCGTGCCGGTCGCGAGGTCGCGCTCGACGCGCAGCACCCGGCCGGCGAGGCCCGGGGGCACGTCCTCGGCGACCGCCGCGGTGACGAGGACCTGCTCGGCCCGCAGGGCACGCTCGGCGAGGTGGCCACGGCGCCGGGCGTCCAGCTCGGCGAAGACGTCGTCGAGGACGAGCACGGGCTCGCCGTCCTCCCCGCCGGTCTCGGTGAGCAGGTCGAAGGAGCCCAGGCGCAGCGCGAGCGCGGCCGACCACGACTCGCCGTGGCTCGCGTAGCCGCGGGCGGGCATCGCGTTGACGAGCAGGTCGACGTCGTCGCGGTGCGGGCCGACGAGCGTCGTGCCGCGGTCGAGCTCGGCGCGTCGCGCAGCCGCGGCGGCGGCCAGCAGCGCGTCGCGCAGCTCGGCCCGCTCGCGCGGCGGGTCCGGCAGGGAGCCCGCGTCGGCGCTGCGCACCTGGGGGTGCAGCCCGCGCGGGCGGTACCTCGTCGTGAGCGCCCCCGGCACCCCGGACACCGCGCCGTAGGCGGCCTCGGCGTACGGGGCGAGCTGCTCGAGCGTGTCCAGCCGCGCGGCGAGCAGGTCGGCGCCCAGCTGCGCGAGCTGCGCGTCCCACACCTCCAGCGTGCTCTCGACGCCGGCGGCGGCGGACCCGCGCAGCCCCCGGCCGCTGCGCAGCAGGGCGCTGCGCTGCCGGACGACGCGCTCGTAGTCCGCACGGACACCGGCCGTCCGGGGCTGCAGCGCGACGAGGAGGTCGTCGACGAAGCGCCGCCGCTGGTCCGGCTCGCCCTTGACGACCGCGAGGTCCTCGGGGGCGAACAGGACCGTGCGGAGAAGGCCGAGCACCTCCCGCGGCCGCACGGGGGCCTTGTTGACCCGCGCGCGGTTGGCGCGCCCGGGCGTGATCTCGAGCTCGACGAGCGCGGTGCGCCCGCCGCGGCGCACCCGGCCGCGCACGACGGCGCGCTCGGCGCCGGCGCGCACGAGCGCGGCGTCGGTCGCGACCCGGTGGCTGCCGAGGGTCGCGAGGTAGCCGAGCGCCTCCACGACGTTCGTCTTGCCCTGGCCGTTGTCGCCGACCAGCGTCGTCGCGCCGGGGCCGAGCTCGACCTCGGCGGCGGGGTAGGAGCGGAAGTCGCTCAGCGAGAGGTGCTCGACGTGCACGTCACGCCGGGCCCGTGGGCTCCTGGTCGGCCTGCGCGCCCTCCTGCACGGAGGCCTGCACCTGCTCGCTGGAGCCGGGCGGGGTGGACCGGACCGCGTGACCGCCGAACTGGTTGCGCAGCGCGGCGATCGCCTTCATCGCCGGGCTCTCCTCCTGCCGCGACACGAAGCGCGCGTACAGCGACGCCGCGATGGTCGGCGTGGGCACCGCGTTCGCGATGCCCTCGATGACCGTCCAGCGGCCCTCGCCGGAGTCCTCGGCGTAGCCGCTCACCTTGGCCAGGCCCGGGTCCTCCTCGAGCGCGCGCACGAGCAGGTCGAGCAGCCAGGACCGCACGACGGTGCCGCGCCGCCAGCCGCCGAAGATGGTGGTGACGTCGTCGACGGCGTCGCTGGCGGCGAGCAGCTCGTAGCCCTCCGCGAAGGCCTGCATGACGGCGTACTCGATGCCGTTGTGGACCATCTTCGCGTAGTGGCCCGCACCGACCGGGCCGGCGTGGGAGAAGCCCTCCTCGCGCGGACCCTCCGGACGCAGCGCGTCGAAGACGGGCATCGCCCGCTCCACGTCGGCGGCGTCGCCGCCGGCCATGAGGCCGTAGCCCTCCGTGACGCCCCAGACGCCGCCGGACACGCCGACGTCGACGTAGCGGATGCCGCGCTCGTGCAGGTGGGCGGCGTGCTCACGGTCGTCGGTGAAGCGGGAGTTGCCGCCCTCGATGACGAGATCGCCCGCCTCGAGCAGCTCCCCGAGCCGCGCGACCGTCTGCCGGGTCGGCTCGCCGCTCGGCACCATCACCCACACGGTGCGCGGCGTCGGCAGCGCGGCGACGAGGTCCTCGAGCGTCTCCACGTCGGTGGTCGAGGGGTCCGGGGCGTAGCCGGTCACCTCTAGGCCGGCCTCGCGGAGCCGGGTGCGCATGTTGCCGCCCATCTTGCCGAGGCCCACGAGGCCGAGGTGACGGACCGGGTCGTTGGTGTGCTGGCTGCTGGGCTCGCTCATGTCGGGCAAGCCTGGCCCCCCGGAGCCGCGACGGCCACTCTCAGCCGGCCATGCGGATCGGCATGAGCAGGTACGTGTACCCGCGGGTGTCCGAGGCGTCGGCCTGGTCGTGCCCCGACAGCAGCGCGGGCTTCGACGGCTGGGTGAACGACAGCTTCACGTACTTGCTGCCGGCCGCGCCGAGACCGTCCATCAGGTACTGCGCGTTGAACGCGATCGACAGCCCGGGGCCGTCGACGGCCTCCACGGCGAGCGCGTCGGTCGCCTGCGCGTCCTCGCCCGTGCCGGCCTCCAGCACGATCTCGTCGCTGCCGACGGTGAGCCGGACCGGGGACCGGTCGCCGATGAGGGCCATGCGCCTCACCCCGTCGACGAGCGCGGCGGCCTCGACGACGACCGTCGTGTCGGAGCTGTCGGGGAACAGGCGCCGCACCGGCGGGTACTCGCCGTCCATGAGCGGGACGGTCGTGCGACGGCCGCCGGCGGAGATGCCGAGGAGCTCGCCCGGCCCGCTCGACAGGCCGATCTCCACCTCGGTGCCGCCGAGGCTGCGGGCGATGTCGTTGAGCGTGCGCGCGCGGACGAGGAAGTCCGTCGCGGTGCCCGGGTCGTCCGCGTGCCACTCGACGTCGCGCAGCGCGAGCCGGTAGCGATCCGTGGCGACGAGGCTCAGCGAGCCCCCGTCGACCTCGACCCGGACGGCGGTGAGCACCGGCGGGGTCTCGTCGCGGGCCGCGGCGACGGCGACCTGCGAGACGGCGGCCGCGAACACCTCGCCTGGCACCGTGCCGACGCGCTGCGGCGGCGGCGGCAGCTGCGGGTACTCCTCGACGGGCATGACGGGGAGCGCGAAGCGGCTCGAGCCCGCCTCGACGCGCAGCTTGGCGCCGTCGAGGTGCAGCGTGACCGGCCGGCTGGGCAGGGCGCGGGCGATGTCGGCGAGCAGCCGGCCCTGCACGAGCACCCGGCCCTCGTCCTCGACCTGCGCGGGCGCCGTCATGCGGGCCGAGACCTCGTAGTCGAAGGCCGACAGCTGCAGGCCGTCGGGCACGGCCACGAGGAGGACGCCCGTGAGGACGGGGACCGGCGGGCGGGCCGGGAGGACGCGCGTGGTCCACGCCACGGCCTCCGCGAGCACGTCACGGTCGATCTGCAGTCGCACGGAACCTCCAGTTGCGGGCACGACACGTCGATGGGGGTGCCGAGCCTAGTCGGACGGCCCGACGGCGCCAGGGCCGTCGGGCACCTCGTCGCGCTCCACAGCCCTGTGCGCGTCCCCACCTCCACTCCAGCAGAGAAGTCTCGTCTTCTCCATAGGGCGTGTGGACGCTGTGGACACCTGGCGCGACGCGCGACGTGGCCAGCGGCGTCGCCCGCGCGGGGGCTGGGGACGCGGTGTGCACGACGGGGCGGCGAGCCGTGGGCACCTGGGTACGGACGGGACGCCGGCCGCGGACCTGTGGTCGGCGACGGCCCCGGCGACGGCCCCGGCCCACAGCGGACGCCCGTCGTGCACAGCTCCTCCCCAGGGGGTGTGGACGCCGTCCCGACGCGGTCGAGGGGTCGCCGCGG
The DNA here is from genome assembly GCF_037153975.1 of Aquipuribacter sp. SD81. Classification (NCBI taxonomy): domain Bacteria; kingdom Bacillati; phylum Actinomycetota; class Actinomycetes; order Micrococcales; family Intrasporangiaceae; genus Aquipuribacter; species Aquipuribacter sp. SD81. The sequence goes on along the minus strand of NZ_JBBAYJ010000005.1, from coordinate 14,701 downwards.
CACGCTCCCGGCGAGAAGTGCGGGCGCGGACCTGTCCCACGCGGGTGCGCCGGAACGCACAGGTTGTGGACAAACCTGTGGAGACAGGGCCCGGGGCGGGCCAGGGCACGGCTGCGGGCCGAGCCCGCACGGCGGGCAGGAAGGGTCGGTCGGGGGCGGGGGTCAGCGGTTCCCGGACTGCCGCTTGAGGCGGCTCGTCAGCTCCGTGACCTGGTTGTACACCGCCATCCGCTCGCTCATGAGGGACCGGATCTTGCGCTCGGCGTGCATGACGGTCGTGTGGTCACGGCCACCGAAGGCCTGCCCGATCTTGGGCAGCGACATCTCCGTCAGCTCGCGGCACAGGTACATGGCGATCTGCCGTGCGTTGACGAGCACACGGGACCGGCTGGAGCCGTGGAGGTCGTCGACGCTCACGCCGAAGTAGCTCGCCGTCTCCGCCATGATCTGCGACGACGTGATCGCCGGCTGGTCCGCGGACGGGATGAGGTCGCGGAGCACGACGTCGGCGAGCTGGGTGGTGAGCGGCTGGCGGTGCAGGCTCGCGAAGGCCGTGACCCTGATGAGGGCGCCCTCGAGCTCGCGGATGTTCGTCGAGATCCGAGAGGCGATGTACTCCATGATCTCGTCGGGCACGGCGAGGGAGTCGACGATCGCCTTCTTGCGCAGGATCGCGATGCGCGTCTCGAGGTCCGGCGGCTGCACGTCGGTGAGCAGGCCCCACTCGAAGCGGCTGCGCATGCGGTCCTCGAAGCCCTGCAGCTGCTTGGGCGGGACGTCGCTCGTGATGACGACCTGCTTGTTCGCGTTGTGCAGCGCGTTGAAGGTGTGGAAGAACTCCTCCTGCGTCTGCACCTTGTTCTGCAGGAACTGGATGTCGTCGATGAGGAGGACGTCCACCTCGCGGTAGCGGGAGTGGAACGCCGCCGCGCGGTCGTCGCGGATCGAGTTGATGAAGTCGTTGGTGAACTCCTCGGAGTTCACGTACCGCACCCGCATGCCGCCGTACAGGCTCTGCACGTAGTGCCCGATCGCGTGGAGCAGGTGCGTCTTGCCGAGGCCGGAGTCGCCGTAGACGAACAGCGGGTTGTACGCCTTGGCCGGCGCCTCCGCCACGGCGACCGCGGCGGCGTGGGCGAAGCGGTTGGACGCACCGATGACGAAGGACTCGAAGGTGTAGCGCGGGTTGAGCCGCGCCTCGGCCTCCTCCGCGAGGGTGCGGCGCCGGGTCGCGGGGCGCGGCGAGGCGAGCGCCTGCGCGTGGCGCCCACCGCGGACCTGGTCGGCGGCGGTGAGGTCGAGCACGTCGTCGGCGTCGTGGTCGGCACCGGGGTCGCCGTGGTCGGCACCGGGGTCGGCGGGCACCCACGCCCGGGAGTCGACCTGCAGCACGTGCTCGCCGTCGAGGGCGCCGAGGCGAGGGTCGACCACGACCTCCAGGCGCCACGTGGACCCGGTCGTCACCTGCAGGGCCTCGGTGACGGTGTCGAGCAGCTTGGTCTCGAGCAGCTGCCGGTCGAAGGAGGAGGCGACGGCCACCTGCGCGGTGTCGCCGTCGAGGGCCACGAGCCGGGCCGAGCGGAGCTGGCCCCGGTGCAGCGGCGAGAGGTCCTTCGGCATCGCGTGGATGCTCGCGGCCCACGTGTCGGCCAGCTCGTCCAGCGATGCCGCCGGTCCTGCCTCCGTCACGTGCTGCCCCTCCGTCGTCGCTGGTCGTCCACACCTCTGTCCACAGGTGTGGACTGCGACGGAGGGCGGCACGGAACGTAACGTGGTCGGCTCACCCGGTGCAACCACCGGGACCCTCCCCGGCCTCGCCCCCGAGCCCTTCGTTCCGCGCGCCTCGCTGTCGTTCCTCGGCGCTCGTGCGACTGTAGACGGTTCGCCGCCGGGCGTGCAGCCCTCTCGGGCGGCCGCTGTGGACGGATGTCGGCGGCCGCCGGCGGCGCTACGCTGACGGCTTCCACGGGTCCGCCGACGAGGCGGCCGCCCGGGCACGGCAGGCCGTTCGTTTGACCGTGTCCGCGGGCCCCCCGTACCTTTGTGCGGTTGTCACCCGTGCGCCTGCACGCGGTGACGCCGGAGTCGAGACGCTGAGAGGTCCCCAGTGAGCAAGCGCACGTTCCAGCCGAAGAACCGTCGGCGCGCCCGCACCCACGGCTTCCGTGCGCGGATGCGTACGCGTGCGGGCCGGGCGATCATCGCCGCGCGCCGCGCCAAGGGCCGTACCGAGCTCTCCGCCTGAGCGGGCGAGCCAGCTGCCGCGCGAGCACCCTCGTGCCGGACGTCACCACGACGTCGGCCCGAGGGTGCTGTCGCGTCCGGGCCTGATGTCGCTGCCCGCCCGGCACCGGCTGCGCCGCTCCGCCGACATCACCGCGACCGTGCGGGGTGGCCGGCGCACCGGCACCGGTCCGGTCGTGGTCCACGTGCGGCGGCGCTCCGCCGCGACCCCGGCACCCCCTGACGCCCGACCCGCCGAGCGAGCCGCGCCGGGTGGCGCAGTACGGCTCGCGTCGGTCACCCCGCGCGCGGTCGGCGGTGCCGTCCTCCGCAACCGGGTGCGGCGACGGGGGCACGCTGCCCTGCTGCAGGTGTTGCGCGAGCGCGACGTGGCGCCGGCCGACGTCGTGGTCCGCTACCTGCCCGGCAGCACCGACGCGAGCGTCGACGACGTCGCGCACGCGCTCGTCCGGGCGCTGGAGCGCGCAGGCGCCCTGACCCGGGACGGCCGGGATGGCTGAGCGCGCGCGTCGGGCGGGGGTCCTGCTGTGGCGCCTGCCCCGCGAGGCGCTCGTCCTCGTCATCCGGCTGTACCAGCTCACGCTGTCGCCGGTGCTGGGACCGGTGTGTCGGTTCGCCCCCTCGTGCTCGTCGTACGCTGTGACGGCGGTGCGCCGGTACGGGGTCCTGCACGGCAGCTGGCTCACCGTCCGACGGCTGCTGCGCTGCCACCCGTGGAACCCGGGCGGCTGGGACCCGGTGCCCGAGCGTCGCGGGGACCACCAGCACGAGCACGACGGCAACGAGCACCGCCACGAGAACACGAGCGCCGCCCGGTCCGACGCGGACCGTCGCGCGGCGTCCTAGGAGGACCAGGACCCGATGGGCGACTTCTTCGCGACCATCCTCTACCCCATCGAGTGGTTCGTGGCGACGGTGATGGTCGGCACGCACACCCTGCTCGTCAACCTCGGCTTCGAGCCCGACGGCGGACCCGCGTGGACGCTGTCGATCGTGTCCGTCGTGCTCGTCGTGCGCACGCTGCTCATCCCGCTGTTCGTGCGCCAGATCAAGGCGTCCCGGGCGATGCAGATCATCCAGCCCGAGATCAAGAAGATCCAGGACCGGTACAAGGGCAAGAACGACCAGGCCTCCCGCGAGGCCATGACCAAGGAGACGATGGAGCTCTACCGGAGCTCCAAGACGAACCCCTTCGCCTCCTGCCTGCCGATCCTCATCCAGATGCCGATCTTCTTCGGCCTCTTCCGGGTGCTCAACCGGCTGCGCAACCCCGACGCCGGGGCGATCGGTCCGTTCTCCGAGCAGCTGCAGAACGAGGCGGCGCAGGCGCGCTTCTTCGGGGCGCCGCTGTCGGACACCATGCTCAGCGCGACGAGCCCGTGGACGTACCTGGTGGCGACGATTCTCGTCATCATCATGACGCTGTCCCAGTTCTACGTGCAGCGCATGCTCATGACCAAGAACATGAGCCCGGCCGCGATGGACAGCCCGTTCTTCAAGCAGCAGAAGATGCTGCTGTACATCCTGCCGCTGGTGTTCGCCGTCTCCGGCGTCGGCTTCGCCATCGGCCTGGTCCTGTACTGGTGCGTCACCAACATCTACAGCGCCGTGCAGCAGACCATCGTCATCCGCAGCCTGCCCGCGCCCGGCTCGCCCGCCGAGAAGGAGCTCGAGGCGCGGCGCCGGAAGAAGGCGGAGCGCACGGCGGCCCGGACCGGCAAGAGCGTCGAGGAGGTGCTCGGCCTCCCCGAGCCCGACCCCGCCGCGAGCACGGCCGACCCCGTCAAGCGCGTCCAGCCCAAGCGGCAGACCCGGAGCAAGCGCAAGACCGGCACCCCCTGACGGACGGCGGTCCGCGAACCGCCCCACGAGCCGTCGTCGACCGGGTCTCCCGCCCCGGTCGGCGAGGACCACGCACCACTGACGAGCGGGAACACGTGGAGCCACCGCAGCAGCGGGGCACGAGGCGCCCGCCCGGGGCGGACGCAGGACAGGAGCGACCGTGGACAGCACCGCGGACGAGACGACAGGCACGGCGACGGCCGAGGGCGCGGAGCCCGGTGCGGCGAGCGCCACGACGGCGGGGGCCGGCGCGAGCGGGTCGGCCGAGGAGGAGCGCAGCCCCTCCAGGCGTCAGCAGCTGCTCGACCAGGAGGGCGACGCCGCCGCGGACTACCTCGAGGAGCTCCTCGACATCGTCGACCTCGACGGCGACATCGACATCGACGTCGAGAACGGCCGGGCGAGCGTCGCGGTCGTGGCCGACGGCTCCGACGCCAAGGACCTGCTCCGCCTGGTCGGACGGGACGGCGAGGTCCTCGAGGCGCTGCAGGAGCTGGCCCGGCTGGCGGCACAGGCGAAGACGGGTGAGCGGTCCCGCCTGCTGCTCGACATCGCGGGCTGGCGGGAGCAGCGGCGCAGCACCGCCTCGCGCATCGCGGCGGAGGCGGTCGAGCGGGCGCGGGCGACCGGCGAGAGCGTGGAGCTCGAGCCGATGCCGGCGTACCAGCGGAAGGCGGTGCACGACGCCGTGGCCGAGGCCGGCCTGCGTAGCGAGTCCGACGGCGTCGAGCCCAACCGCTTCGTCGTCGTCCTGCCCGACTGAGGTGACCGTCCCCGAGGCGGCTCGTGCCGTCTTCGGTGAGCGGGTCGACGTCGCGGCGGCCTACGTCGGTCTGCTCGAGGGCTCCGGGACCGAGCGCGGCCTCGTCGGGCCGCGGGAGCACGGACGCATGTGGGAGCGTCACGTGCTCAACTGCGCCGTCGTCGCCGAGCTCGTGCCCCACGGGGCCGGTGTCCTCGACGTCGGCAGCGGGGCCGGTCTGCCGGGCATCCCCCTCGCCGTCGCGCGGCCGGACCTCACCGTCGAGCTGCTCGAACCGTTGCTGCGCCGCACGACCTGGCTGGAGGAGGTCGTCGACGAGCTCGGCCTCGCCGACCGGGTGACCGTCACACGGGCTCGGGCGGCGGCCGCGCGCGGCCGGGACGCCGACGTCGTCACGGCTCGGGCGGTCACGGCGCTCGAGCGGCTGCTGCCGATGAGTGCCCCCCTCGTGCGCGACGGCGGTCTGCTGCTCGCGCTCAAGGGAGCCTCCGCCGGCGAGGAGATGGCTGCGGTCCCGGCCCGTCTGTGGACGGACTGGGAGCCGGGTGCGCGCGTGGCACGATGCGGGAGTGGGGTACTGGCAGAAGAGACGACGGTCGTCGTTGCGTACCGCCGACGCCGTCGTGGCCGCTGACCCGCGTCGAGCAGCGGCAACGGTGGCGCCCGTGAACGGGGCGTCGGTCGTCCCGGCGGCCGGTACCGACGACGACGTCTCACGTGGAACAGCCGAGTCGGTCGAGTCCCGCGGCGAGCGTGACCCCGGTGTCGCTGGGGCGACGACGCACGAACCCGCGGACAGCGACGCGGCGGGAGCGGACGCTCCTGTGGGCACTGGGACCGGCGCCGCACGCCCGGAGACCACGTCGGTGGGCTCCGAGGCACATGAGGCGGGGGCGGCGGACGTTTCACGTGAAACGTCGACCGTCGACCCCGCGCCGGCCGTCGCGGTGGACGGGGCATCCGCCCCCGTAGGGAGCCCGCAGGTAGACGGAACCGCCACCGACGCGAACGACTCGTCGTCCGCGCCCGCCGTTCCACGTGAAACATCGACGTCGTCGGAGGCCTCGTCCGGGAGTGCCAGCCGTCTCGACGGGGCCGCGGCGGCCGGTGACGACGGCTGGCGCGACGAGCTCGCCTCCGCGCTGCCGTCGCCCGACGAGGAGACGCCGCTGGCCCGCGAGCTCGCGACCGACGCACGGAGGCGTATCGCGCTGCACGGCCGGACCTTCCCGGCGCCGACCACCACCCGGATCATCACCGTCGCGAACCAGAAGGGCGGGGTGGGGAAGACGACGACCACGGTCAACCTCGCCGCGGCTCTCGCGCAGGGTGGGCTGCGAGTGCTCGTGGTCGACGCGGACCCGCAGGGCAACGCGAGCACGGCGCTCGGGGTCGACCACCACGGCGACGTGGCCGGGGTCTACGACGTGCTGCTCGACGAGGTGGGGCTCGCGGACGTCGTCAGCCCCTGCCCCCACGTGAGCGGGGTGTCGTGCGCCCCGGCCACCCTCGACCTGTCGGGTGCCGAGATCGAGCTCGTCCCGGTCGTCGCCCGCGAGTACCGGCTGCGCAAGGCGATCGACCGCTACGTGGCGGCGTGCGACGAGCCTCCCCACTACGTCCTCGTCGACAGCCCACCGAGCCTCGGGCTGCTGACCCTCAACGCGCTGGTCGCGGCCCGCGAGGTCCTCATCCCCATCCAGTGCGAGTACTACGCGCTCGAGGGGGTCAGCCAGCTCATGCGCACGGTCGAGCTCGTGCAGCAGAACCTCAACCCGGACCTCGACGTGTCGACGGTCGTGCTCACGATGTTCGACGGCCGCACCCGCTTGTCCGCCGACGTCGCCGCCCAGGTGCGTGAGGTCTTCGGGGAGCGCGTGCTGCGGACGAACATCCCGCGCTCGGTGCGCGTGAGCGAGGCGCCCAGCCACCTGCAGACCGTCATGACCTACGATCCGACGTCCAGCGGCGCGCTCTCCTACCTCGAGGCCGCGCAGGAGATCGCCATGCGAGGAGCTGCCACGTGAGCACCCCCCGACGCGGGCTCGGCCGAGGTATCGGCGCCCTCATCCCTCCCGCGCCGGCCGCGGCACGCCCGGTCGTCGCTCCGCCGAGCGAGCGTCCCGTCGACGTGTTCTTCCCCTCGGTGACGCGGCCCGCCTCGGAAGACGACCGCGTCGCCGTGGCGCCGGACGACGAGACGGTCGACGACCGCGCGAGCACCGGTGTTTCACGTGAAACGGCGTCGGCCGGTGCGGACCTCGTCGCCGTGCCGGGCGCCACCTTCGCCGAGATCCCGCTCGGGGAGATCCGGCCGAACCCCCGTCAGCCGCGACAGGTCTTCGATGCGGACGAGATGGCCGAGCTCGTGCACAGCGTCGGCGAGATCGGCGTGCTGCAGCCCGTCGTCGTACGCCCCCTCTCCGAGCCCGAGGGCGAGGTCCGGTACGAGCTCATCATGGGTGAGCGCCGCTGGCGCGCCTCGGGCGAGGCCGGTCTCGCCACCGTCCCGGCGGTCGTGCGCGCGACCGAGGACGACGACCTCCTGCGTGACGCCCTGCTGGAGAACCTGCACCGCAGCGAGCTCAACCCGCTCGAGGAGGCGGCCGCCTACCAGCAGCTGCTCGACGACTTCGGGTGCACGCAGGACGAGCTGTCGCGCCGCATCGGCCGGTCCCGCCCGCAGGTGTCGAACACGCTGCGCCTGCTCCGGCTGCCACCGGCCGTGCAGCGACGTGTGGCGGCCGGGGTGCTGAGCGCCGGCCACGCCCGCGCTCTGCTCGCGCTCGACGACGAGGAGGCGGCGGAGCGGCTCGCCTCCCGCATCGTCGCCGAAGGGCTGTCGGTCCGGGCGGTCGAGGAGATCGTCGCCAGCGGCGGCGCGCGACCGGCCCGGGCGCGCGGTCCCCGCGCGGGCCGGCACATGCCGCTGCTCGACGACGTCGCGAGCCGGCTGTCGGACCGGCTCGACACCCGCGTCAAGGTCGCGCTCGGCCGGAACCGTGGCCGCCTCACCGTGGAGTTCGCCACGGTCGAGGACCTCGACCGCATCCTGGCGGTGCTCGACCCCGGCGGTCCCGGCCTCCGGGGCGGGAGCACGGACGGGTCGTCCGGTTCTGCCGACGAGGAGTACTCAGCCCGCTGAGGAGGCTCCGGCCGCGGCGACGAGGCGGGCGTAGACCGCGGCCGCGCCGCCCTGCTCCTGCAGCGCCTGGGGGACGAGGCTCGTCCCCGTCATCCCGGGAGAGGTGTTGACCTCGAGGAACCAGGCCCGCCCGTCGGCGTCGACGATCCAGTCGCTGCGGCTCAGGTGGCCGAGCCCGAGCGCCACGTGGACCGCGACGGCCTGCGCGAGCAGCCGCTGCGCGACGTCGTCGGGCAGGCGGGCCGGGCAGTGGAAGACCGTGGCGCCGGCGGTGTAGCGGGAGCCGTAGTCGTAGGCCCCGGAGTCCGGGGCGATCTCGACGGCGGGCGCGGCGACCGGACCCCCGCCGTCGTCGACGACCGTGACGGCGACCTCGGTCCCGGGCACGAACCGCTCCACCCGGCACTGGCTGTCGTGCCCCAGGGCGCTCACCATCGCGTGCGGCAGGTCCCCCGGGTCGTGCACGACACCGACCCCGAGGCTCGAGCCGCCGTGGACCGGCTTCACCACGACGGGACCGGGGATGCGCTCGGCGACGAGCGGGAGCAGCCGGGCGGGGCCGACGTCACGGACGAGGCTCTGCGGCAGCGTGACCGACGGCGGCACGGCGGCACCGGCCCGGGCCGCGACCTCGGCGGCCGCCGTCTTGTCCCACGCGAGCCGGGCCGCGCCGGACGGCGAGCCGACGAACGGGACGCGGAGCAGCTCGAGCACCTGCGGCAGGGTGCCGTCCTCGCCACCGGCCCCGTGCAGGACGGGCCAGACGACGTCGGGCGCGTGGCGACGCACGACGTCGAGCAGGTCGGCGCCGACGTCGGCGACACCCGCGTCCACCCCGACCTCGGCGAGGGCGGAGACGACGCCGCGACCGGACTGCAGCGACACCTCGCGCTCGGCGGACAGGCCGCCGGCGAGCACGAGCACCTGGGTGGTCGCCGCCGGTCGCTCCCCGCCCGCCCGGCCGCGCCCGGCCTCGACGGCCGTCATGCGGTGTCCGTCGCGGGACGGTCGGCGTCGCCGGCGGGCACCCGCGGCACGCCCGTCGGCGAGGCACCGAAGGTGGCGACGAGCTCCTGCTCGGCCGCGACGACCGTCGCCAGCCGGCGCACCCCCTCCACGATGCGGTCCGGCGGGGGGTAGCAGAAGGAGAGCCGCGCGAAGGCGGCCCCGCCGCCGTCGGCGTGGAAGGCGGTCCCCGGCACGTAGGCGACCCGGGCGGCGACGGCCCGGGGCAGCATCGCGGCGGTGTCGAGGCCGTCGGGCAGACGGACCCACGTGAAGAAGCCGCCGTCGGGCCGGGTGACGTGCGCGTCCGGGAGGTGGCGTGCGAGGGCACCGAGCAGGGCGTCGCGGCGCTCCCGGTACAGCCCGCGCAGCACCTTGACGTGGGCGCGCCAGTCGCTGCCCCGCAGGTACGTCGCGACGACGCGCTGGCTGAAGGCGGACGGGCAGAGCACCGACGCCTCGGCGGCGAGCACGAGCTTGGCCCGCAGCGCCGGCGGGGCGACCGCCCAGCCGACACGGAGGCCCGGGGCGAAGGTCTTGGAGAACGAGCCGAGGTAGACGACCCCGTCCGTGTCGCGGGAGTGCAGGGAGGCCAGCGGCTCGCTGTCGAAGCCGAGGAGGGCGTACGGGTCGTCCTCGACGAGCAGCAGGCCGAGCCGGCGGCACACGTCGACGAGCTCGTCGCGCCGGGCCGCGCTCGTCGTCACGCCGCTGGGGTTCTGGTGGTGCGGCACGACGTACAGCGCCTTCACCTGACGGCCCGCCGCACGCTCGCGCGCGACGAGCTCCGTGAGGGCGTCCGGCACGACCCCCGCCTCGTCGGTGGCCACGTGGCGCACTGCGGCCTCGTAGGAGCGCAGGACGCCGAGCGCCCCCACGTAGCTCGGGGACTCCACGACGACGACGTCACCGGGGTCGACCATGACGCGCACGAGCAGGTCGAGCGCGTGCTGCGAGCCGGTCGTCACGACGACGTCGTCCGGGTCGACGTCGGAGCCGACCGTGGTCATGACGTCCGCGATCTGCTCTTGCGCAAGGACATCGCCTTGCCCCGAGCCGTACTGCAGGGCGGTGGCGGCGGACTCCTCGACACAGCGGCGCACGATCGCGCCCACCTCGTCCAGCGGCAGCGCGTCGAGCGTCGGCATGCCCCCCGCGAGGCTCACCACCTCGGGCCGGCTCGCGACGGCGAACAGCGCGCGGATCTCGGACGCGGTCATGCCGGTCGCGCGGCGGCTGTACGCGCCGTGCCACCGGTCGAGTCGCGTGCCCGTCACCCGGCGAAGTCTGTCACGCACGACGTGCGAGGACCCGCCCACCCAGAGGGTGGACGGGTCCTCGTGTCGCGGGGCCGGAGGCGGCCCCTCTCAGCCCAGGAACTCCTCGAGCTCCTTGACGAGGCGCGGCTTGGGGTGGGCGCCGACGAGGCTCTTCACCAGCTCGCCGTTCTTGTAGACGTTGAGCGTGGGGATGCTGACGACGCCGTACGCGGCCGCGGTACGGGGGTTCTGGTCGGTGTCGACCTTCACCACGTCGATCTTGTCGGCGTACTCGTTCGACAGCTCCTCGAGGATCGGGGCGACCTGCCGGCACGGGCCGCACCAGGTGGCCCAGAAGTCGACGAGCACGGGCTTGTCGGACTGCAGGACGTCCTTGTCGAAGTCGGCGTCGGTCGTGGCCTTGGTGGGCATGTCGCTCCCTCTCCCCGGGTGGTCCCGGTGGTCGGTGTGGTGGTGGTGGGTCGGTGGGGTGGGTCAGTCGGCGCTGGCGAGGACGTGCTCGCCGGGCCGGTCGTGCTGCAGGTGCTCCTCGGTCGCCTCCGGGAAGGCGGTCTCGACCGCGGTCTCCACGTCGTCGGTGTCGTCGAGCGCGGCGAGGTAGCGCTCGGCGTCCAGGGCGGCCGCGCAGCCGGAGCCGGCGGCGGTGATGGCCTGCATGTACTCGTGGTCGAGCACGTCGCCGGCGGCGAACACCCCGGGCAGGGACGTCTTGCCGGAGCGGCCCTCGACGACGACGAAGCCGTTCTCGTCGAGCTCGAGCTGCTCGCGGACCAGGTCGGTGCGCGGGTCGTGCCCGATGGCGACGAAGACGCCGCTCACCTCGAGCTCGCTCTCCTCGCCGGTGACGGTGTCGCGCAGACGCACCCCGGTCACCGAGGAGTCGCCGAGGATCGCCGCGACCTCGCTGTTCCAGCGGAACGAGATCTTCGGGTCGTTGAACGCCCGGCGCTGCATGATCTTGCTGGCGCGCAGCTCGTCGCGGCGGTGCACGATGGTGACGGACCGGGCGAACCGGGTGAGGAAGGTCGCCTCCTCGACGGCGGAGTCGCCGCCGCCGACCACGATGATGTCCTTCTCCTTGAAGAAGAAGCCGTCACAGGTGGCGCACCAGCTGACGCCGCGACCGGACAGCCGCTTCTCGTCGGGCAGGCCCAGCTCGCGGTACGCGCTGCCGGTCGCGAGGATGACGGTCCGGGCGCGGACGGTGTCGCCGCTGCCGGTGACGAGCTCCTTGACCTCGCCGGCGAGCCGCATCTCCACGACGTCGTCGGCGACGAGCTCGGCGCCGAAGCGCTCGGCCTGCGCGCGGAGCTGCTCCATGAGGTCCGGGCCCATGACACCGGTGGGGAAGCCGGGGTAGTTCTCGACCTCGGTGGTGTTCATGAGGGCGCCGCCGGACTCGACCGACGACTCGAAGACCAGCGGGGCGAGCTCCGCCCGGGCGGCGTAGATGGCGGCGGTGTAGCCGGCGGGGCCGGAGCCGACGACGACGACCTCGCGGACCTGGCCGTCGGTGACGGTCGTGGCGGTGCTCATGCGTGCGCCTCCTGCACATCAGCGGGTTCCGGGGTCGTCAACACTACGGGCGGTCCCGGTGTTCCGGGCCCGGCCGCGACCCCGGGGCGGGCACCCGACCGGCGCAGCGCGGCCCGTCGGCTCAGCCGCCGACGCGGTAGAAGTTGCGCAGGTCGCCGCAGTCCGGCGCGGTGACGTAGACGAAGTAGCCCTGCCCCGACGCGTCGGGGACCACGACGACCGTGGACTCGAGGCCGTCGACCGTCGCGGAGACGTCGACCGCCGCGGCCGGCGCCTCGCTGCCGTGCAGCGAGGCGACGCACTCGCCGAGCAGCGCGGGGTCGGCGAGGGGGCTGCCCACGGCACCCGCCCGGGCGTCGAACCGCGAGTCGGCCGCGCCCGCGCTGCTCAGCAGCTCGCCCTCCTCGCTCCCGGGCTCCTCCGGCGCCACGGTGCTGTCCCCGCCGACGGCGGTGTCCGCGCCCGCCTCGGCCTCCGCGGCGGCCCCGGCGCTGTCCTCGGGGGTGACCTCGGCGATCTCGCCGGGGGAGCCCGACGCCGCCGCGGCGACGAGGGCGTCGACCTGCGCGGCGAACGCGGCCTCGTCGGCGGTCGCGTAGTCGGTGCCGGTCGCGACGAGGGCCCGCGGGGCCGGGGCGTCGGCGAGGGCCGACTCCGCCCCGCCCGCGTCCGCGGCCTCGGTGACGGCCGCGTCGTCGCCGCCGCCGAGCTGACCGACCGCGACGGCGCCGGCGACGCCGAGCACGAGGACGCCGGCCGCCACGGGCAGCCACCGGGTGGCGAGGGCGCGACGCCGCTCGTCCTGCTGCTCCTCGCGCTGCTCGCGCCGCGAGGCCGACCCCGCGGACGTCCCGAGCACGGCGGCGACGGGCGTCGGGCGCGGGCCGCCCTCGGCCCCCACCGCGGCCGGGTCCGCGGCGTCCGGGTCGCGGGGGAGGGGGCCGTCGGCGCCCTCCGGGTCACCGGCCCCGCCGGACGGGACGGGCGTCGGCGCCGCGGCCGGCGGGACCGCGGCTCGGGGCGGGACCGCCGCGGCGGGCGGGACGTCGCCGCGCAGCGGCACGGCGGCTGCCGCACCACCGAGGGTGGGGGCCGACGCGGCGGGCGGCGTCGCCGCGGCGGCACCCGCGGCACCACCTGTGGCACCACCTGTGGCACCCCCCGCGGCGCCCGCGGCACCTGTCGTGGCGGTCGGGTCCGTCGCGTCCGTCGCGCTCGGCCCGTCCGCCGGCCCGGTGGGCTCGGTGGGCTCGGTGGGCTCGGTGGGCTCGGTGGCCGCGGTGGCCACGGCGGGGGCACCGGCTCCCGTGGGTGCGCTCACGACGGCCGGGGCGGCACCTGCGGAGGGGTGGCCGGCCACGGCGTCGCGGACCGCGCGGTCGAGGCGGGCGGCCACGTCGTCCGGCAGGGCCGGCGGCGGCGCGGCGGCCAGCAGCTCGGCCACCCAGGCGTCGTCGTCGTGCGTGCTCACCGGTTCTCACCTGCCGTCCCCGTCGCGTGCGGTCGCGCGCCCCCGGTCGGAGGCGTCCCGGGTTGGACGTCGTGGTCGGCGCGCGGGTTCCCCTCGCCCGTCCCGGCGTGGTGCGCGTCACTGCCGGCGTGGTCGTCGCCGGGACCGGCGCGCTCCTCGTCACCGCCGGGCCGGAGCACGCGGGCGAGCTGGGCGCGCCCGCGCGAGCAGCGCGACTTGACCGTCCCCTCCGGCAGCTCGAGCACCTCGGCCGCCTGGGCGACCGACAGCCCGTGCATGTGGACGAGCACGACGGCGGCGCGCTGCCCGGGGCTCAGCGTGCGCAGCGCGGCGTCGACGTCGAGCCGCTCCGCGGTGCGGGCCGGCTCGTCGACCCCGGACGGGGGGTCGACCCGCTCGTCCAGCGGGGTGGTGGGTCGCGCGGCGGCGCGGCGCAGGCGGTCCAGGGACGCGTTGACGACGATGCGGTACAGCCACGTGCGGACCGCCGACCGCCGCTCGAAGCGCTCGACGGAGCGCAGGGCGGAGACCAGCGCCTCCTGCAGCGCGTCCTCCGCGTCGGCGGGGTTGCCCGTGGTGCGCACGGCGACGGCCCACAGCACGTCCCGGTGCCGGCGCACCAGCTCGGCGAACGCGTCGGGGTCACCCGCGAGGTGCGCGTCGAGCAGGGCGGCGTCGCTCCCGCCGGCGGTCACGGCGCGACCTGCACCTGGACCTCGCTGACGAGCGCGCGCCAGTCGCCCTCGTTCTCCGGCAGCGACGTGAACCACAGGACGACGAACTGGGCCTCGACGGGCTCGTCGAGCTCGACGACCTGCTCGCCGCCGCCCGTCCCGAGCGTCCCGACGACCTCCGAGCCGTCGTACGACGCGTCCGGTGCGGTCCGCACCTCGAGGGCCCCGTCGCTGCCGGGCGCGACGACGCTGACCCCCGACACGAGCCGCGGCTCCCCGAGGTCGAAGGCGAGGCCGAGGCCGTCCTTGAGCCCGCCGAAGGCCTGCGAGTTGTAGCGCTGCGTGGTCCACGCGCTCGACGGGTCGCCGTCGATGGCGCGCGGGGCCTCCTGGTCGTTCTCCTCGCCGTCGCCCAGCGGGTCGAGCGGCTGGACGCCCGCGGGGCTCACGAACTCCGGCTCCACCGGCCCGCTCGGCTCCGGCTCGCTCGGCGCGGGCTCGCTGGGCTCGGGGCTCGGCTCCGCCGCGGACGGCTGGACGGTCTGCGTCACGGTGGGCTGGGGCGCGGCGACGGTGGGGTCGCGGAGACGGTCGAGGCCGTACACGAGGGCACCGACCACGACGGCGCCCATGACGAGGACGACGGCGACGCCCGCACCGGCGCCCGCGGGCCGCCGGCGCGGCGGCCGGCTGCCGGTCGGGCGCACCCCCGAGGGCCCCCGTCCGCCCGGCGCGCCCGGG